>DOFS01000434.1 GCA_003523945.1 Nitrospiraceae bacterium
GTAGGGGCCGAAGCCCCCCCCTTCCGTCCGCTCACACCAGAAGAAGATCAGTCCACCGTAGCCCGAATGAATGAAAGTGGAGCCGGACTCATTTTTTTGGGGCTGGGGTGTCCAAAGCAGGAGCATTTTGCCTTTGATCATCGAGGGAAAATTCAAGGCGTGCAATTGTGCGTGGGGGCGGCCTTCGATTTTCATGCCGGCGTAAAAAAAATGGCGCCTCAATGGATGCAACAAAACAGCTTGGAATGGGTCTTTCGTTTGTGGTGCGAGCCCAAGAGATTATGGCAACGGTATCTAGTAACGAATTCTAAATTTTTATGGAAAATCCTGAGGCATGAATTAGGCCTTTTGAAATGATCAATAGAGAATGCACCCTCTTTTGTTTTTAATGCCTCCAGACTAGTTCTTTGTGCTTGGTTTGATCGATATACATCAAATTAAATTAATACTATTTATTTCATCCATACATATCTATACATTTATATTCATACATACACAATTTAACCGTGAGGAGAACCTTGAAAATACTTTGCCTTGGGGGGGCTGGATTTATCGGGTCGCATTTAACAGCTCGACTTCTTAAAGAAGGGCATTTGGTCACGGTGGTCGACCAGGACCACGGCAAGATTCAAGAGTGGATGGGCCTCGATAATCTGAGGGTCGTCAAAGAAGATATCCGAAGGCCTGAATGGGGTTTGATGGAACTCGTTCAGGACGCCGATCTGGTCATAGATTTGATTGCCTATGCGAACCCTGGGCTCTATGTAAAAATACCATTGGAAGTTTTTCGGTTAAATTTCACAGAAAATTTAAAAATTGCCGAAGCCTGCGTAACACTGAATAGACGATTAATTCAATTCTCAACCTGCGAAGTCTATGGCAAAACCCCTGCAAGTTTCTTAAATGGCCAGTTGCTGAATTCTGAGGATCCGCAGTTCGCCACTTTCTCCGAAGACTCGACAAATTTGATCATGGGCCCAGTTGAAAAGCATCGCTGGATTTATGCCTCAGCTAAGCAGCTATTAGAGCGTGTGCTGCATGCATATGGAATAGAACAAGAATTTAACTATACAATAATCCGGCCCTTTAATTTCATCGGACCAAATATTGACTTTCTTCCGAGTGAGTACGAGGGGATTCCTCGCGTGTTTTCATTTTTTATGGATGCTCTTCTTCACGGAGGTACCATGAAATTAGTGGATGGAGGCCATCACCGTCGGTGTTACACCTATGTTGAAGACGCCATTGACTGTATCTATAAAATTGTTCTTAATCCCAATGGTGTCTGTGACAAGCAAATATTTAACATCGGAACTCCAGAAAATGAAATATCGATTCAAGGGCTTGCTTATCTCATGAAAGACCTTTATTTGGAGCACTTTTATCAACCTGGCCGCCCATTGCCGGAAATCCTTTCTGTTTCCGGAGAGGAATTTTATGGTAAGGGCTATGAAGATTCAGATAGGCGAATACCTGATATTAACAAGGCAAAAACTTTACTGGGATGGGAGCCAAAATGGGGGCTCAAGGAACTTGTTCTTACCACGATGGCGTCATTTACTTCGGAATATCCCAAAGCCGAAATGCACAGTAATTGTGAAGAAAAACTGAGGATTTAAACAGCAAAGGGCCTGTCTGGAAAAAAATCATTCCCCGATTCGAGTGTTTATCTACAATAGATCAGCCATCCTTCAGAGTAAGACAAATTCCTGCATAGGCTTTTGGTGAAAATCCTCCATCTCTATCGAGATTTGTGGGTTGATGGAGGGATCCCTTACCAAACACGTTGTCTAATCGAAGGCCAAATCAAGACGGGAAGTCTCCTGGTATCTTTTGCCCAGAAAGGAAATTCGTTAGAAACTTGGCCTCATTTATTGCATCCGAATCATTCTTCTGTGGTGACCTCGGGTCTAAATAGTCTTTTTCAACTTCGGGAAATCCTTAGAGCGCATAAACCCGATATCGTTCACATAACCGGATTATGGATTCCCATTCATCAGCTTTGGGCCATAGAAGTTTCACGAGCGAAGGTTCCTTATGTAGTCTCTACCCATGGAAACCTAAGTCCCCATGGTATGGAAGTTCGATTTGGTGAAAAAAAACAAGTCTTTTCACGAATTTTGGCTAAAAAGTTTTGGCATCGTTTTTTTGACCTCCCTCTCTTACAAAACGCTGCTGGAATCCAGGTACATTCACCATATGAAATGGATCTTGTGAAAAGCGCTGGATTGCAAAATATCTTTATTGTGCCAAATGGGATTCAATCGGAATGGGTAGGGTCTTATGACGATCAACCGCGGAAGCTCCACAATCCAATAACATTTTTACACCTAGGGCGGCTGGATATTTACCACAAGGGGCTAGATTTGATTTGTCAGGCATTGAAGGGGCTGGTTCAGTCAGGTCACTCCCAACAGGTGAAAGTCATTCTTGCGGGACCAGGCGTCAAAGATTCCCGAGATGTGCTAAAGCGGTGGGCGAAACAAATTGGGAATGGAATTCTCGAGATCAGAGATGGAGTATGGGGAAAAGACAAAGATAATATTTGGCGAGAGACGGATTATTTTTTAAATCTTTATCGATACGCTGGAATGGCCATAGCTCCCTCTGAAGCAGTGGCTAAAGGAATTCCACTTATTGCATCTCGGGAAGGTCATTTTGGGGATTGGGCCGCAGATTCAGGATTCGGAATTCAGGTTCCTTTGGATGGTGAAAAGCTTCTTAAGACTATGGCAGCCCTCCTAAATCTTTCAGAGTCGGATTATCAGGATCTTTCCAAAAACGCGTTAAGGTTTGCTAAGACATATACCTGGGATAAAGTAGCCAATGATGTGGTCCATGCATACCAGCGTTTACTCGATTTAGGGAGATTTAAGGAATTAGGCTAAAGATTAAAACTATATAAGCAAGATGTGAAATAAAATCTCTTGGCGGGTATTCGCTGAAAAGTCTCAAGTAGTTCAAATTTGTATAGCATAACCACAGGCTATAGTTGTTAAAGTTTGGAACATGATTCAAAAATGCAAAAATACTTTAGGCCAGTTGAGTTTATTCTAATGAGGAAGAGGATTCTGAGAGATTGAAAAGCAGAGATTAGCGCGAGACGAAATCGGACTGAGGAGTATTTGTTGAAATTTTGCAAGAAGGCCATTTGAGTCGAAACTCATTGGAGCAGGAAATTATGGATTATCGGCCTTTTGGAACGACAGATTTGCACCCTTCTGTAATAGGCTTTGGTTGCAGTCGAATTGCATCACTCCACAATTTATATACTCAACAAGAAAATATCTCACTAATCCATAAGGCCCTAGATATGGGAATAAATTTCTTTGACACGGCAGATAGCTACGGGTGTGGTGATAGCGAGAGGTTATTAGGAAAGGCCGTCAGAGGGGCTCGGGATAAACTTATTCTTTGCTCAAAAGCCGGCTATCACTTTGGCCCGGTGCAAAGAATTGCAAGATGGGTAAAGCCTCTAGCAAAACGTATCCTAGGGAAAGTCCCTGCTACCCAAAGTCCAGCATTAATTGTACGTAACCAGGCCTCCCGGCAAAACTTTTCCCCGGTCTACATCAAAACTGCCATAGAGGGCAGCCTTCGTCGTCTTGGAACAGATTATTTAGATCTATTTTTGTTGCATAGTCCACCTTCCAGTGTGCTTAAGGATGGAGAGATTTTTGAAACCTTGGAAAATTTGAAAGATAAAGGAATGCTTAGATATTTTGGGGTTTCGTGTGCAACGAGCGGCGATGCACTCGACTGCATCAAAATTTCTCATCTTTCAGCAATACAAATGGCGGTACACCCACTAGAAAACAGTACACTCCAAACATTGCTGCCTTTAGCGATCGAAAAAAGTATTCCGATAATTGCCCGACAACCATTCGCAGGCGGAACGGTGTTTGCATACCCGCCACTTCTTGATCTTGTAAAGAAAAATCCATCCCGCACTATTGCACAAACCGCATTGAAATTTGTGGAGCAACTCGATGGAGTTGGCGTCATTTTGCCAGGGATGTCTTCTCTCCAACATCTGCATGAAAACTGTAATGTTCTCTCTGTACCTTCGCTTTCAGGTGTTGAAATGCGGAATTTGAATTCATGGGTAGAGAAAACGGCGGAAAAAAGCTAAATGATAATTGATGCACGAGATATACAAAAAGGTACTGTCCTGCGTGGTGATGTATGTGTGGTTGGTGCTGGGGCTGCAGGGATTACGCTAGCTCTTGAGTTGGCAAAGGGAGGAATAAATGTGATCCTCTTAGAGGCCGGAGGCCAAAAATGGAGTCCCGAAAACCAAGATTTGTACAAAGGAACCGTTGTAAATCCTGACCTTCATGCGCCCCTTGATCGGTATCGGCACAGACTCCTTGGTGGAACTACCGCTGTATGGGGAGGTCGCTGTATCCCCTTTGATAATATTGATTTTGAATTCCGAGAGTTTATGCCCCATAGCAGCTGGCCGATCAGTCGGAAGGACTTAGAAGATTTTTATCGCATTGCTCAGCAATATTGCCATTGCGGGAATTTTACATACCTTGTTGAGGAAGCCGTACCGTCAGCTCCTGTTCATATGATTCCCGGATTTTCAGATGGTGAGGTTGTCACGAGTGTCCTTGAACGATTTAGTCTTCCAACTCATTTCGGAAAAGCCTATTTCAAAGAACTGTGTGCAGCGCCAAATATTCAGCTCGTCCTAAACGCCAGTTGCTTGAATATCAAGGTGAGTAATGATGGGCGCCGAGTTTCAGGTTTGCAGATGTCGTCCCTGTCCAAGAATGATTTTGAGGTCAAAGGGAACGCCGCTGTATTAGCCGCCGGGGGGCTTGAAGTGACTCGCCTTCTCCTTGCATCAAACCAACATTATAAGGATGGGATAGGTAATCATTCCGGATGGCTTGGCCGTTGTTATATGTCTCATATTTCTGGAAACATTTGTGATGTGAAACTATCTTGCGATCCAGATCGTGTGATTTTTGGATACGAGGTTGATCCGGATGGTGTCTATTGCCGGCGACGGTTTTGGATTTCAGAAGAAGCTCAACGAAAGAATCGGACTTTAAACTTTGTCGCGATGCTGGATAATCCACCAATGTATAACCCTGAGCATCGAGATGGCGTCTTGTCCATGGCTTTTTTTGCTAAGAATATCCAAGCCATTCGAAGAAGGATCCCACCCGAATACAGTAAGCAACTCGCAATGGGGACCACGAGCAAGCGGATCTATGCCCAGCACTTGCGCAATGTTCTGGGCGATATTCCCCACATTCTTTATACAATGCCTCAATTTGCTTATAAACGATTCATGAAAACTCGTATAATGCCTTCCCTTGTGATGAAAAGTCGGACAAATACCTATAGCCTTCATTATCACACTGAACAGGCCCCAAACTATGAAAGTAGAGTGACATTATCTGATGATCGAGATACTTTCGGA
This sequence comes from Nitrospiraceae bacterium, assembly GCA_003523945.1. GTDB lineage: Bacteria > Nitrospirota > Nitrospiria > Nitrospirales > UBA8639 > Nitrospira_E. The sequence continues at coordinate 5,438 of DOFS01000434.1, forward strand.
ATGCCACGATTGCTCGTTGATTTTAGAATTCTTGATCTAGATGTAGAAAGTATTTACCGGTCACATCAACTTATTGATCAGCAACTTAAAAAAAATGGTTGCGGGAAGATTGTGTTTAATCAACAGGACGTACTCGGGCATATCCGCGAGCAGGTTGGGGTAGGGGGACACCATATTGGAACAACTCGTATGTCTAAAGAAGAATCCAAGGGAGTTGTGAATGAGTATTGTCGCGTGCACGGGTTGAGAAATTTGTTTGTCGCCAGCAGTTCAGTGTTTCCAACTTCTAGCCAAGCTAATCCAACTCTGACCATTGTGGCGATTGCTGCAAGAATTGCTGCTCATTTGAAAGAAAATTTACAGACACTATGATCCTCCATTAACCAATCCGAGGGAATGTTTAAAATGGTAAATCAATCAATTCACACGGCCTATCTTAAGGAAAAAGCGACGACCTATGACGAAAGAAGATTTAGTCAGCTGAGTGGCCAGGTCGTTCATAATATCGAACTGGAAATGCTCAACAATGTATTGCCCCATCTCACTCAGGGCGCCACGATATTGGAAGTAGGTTGTGGAACCGGTCGGTTTTTAGTTGAAATGGCTCAAAAAGGATATAAGGTTGATGGAACGGATGCGTCACCAGACATGTTGTCGATTGCCAAGAGCAAGGTCAGCGAGTTTGCAAACAATTTCCAGCCTCTTCTCGGAGAAGCTTCAAGGTTACCTTATCCACCAAACAGCTTCGATTTAACCTATTGTGTTCGGTTGTTAAATCAAACTGAATCATCTAATTACGCTCTAAGTGTTGTTAATGACATGTTCCGAGTGACAAGGAAAGCTGGGTACGTTCTGGTTGAATTTATGAACTATTATAGAGCACCCATCCGGACCAGAAGTGCACAGCACGTGCTATTGCGTCCGCAAGAGGTGATTGATCGGGCAAAAGCATGTGGAGGGGTTCCGATTTGGTGTGGTGGAGCCTTCTTTGTCAATATGGGAATTTTCCATATGACCCCGGCACCTTTGCTTGGAGGAATAGGTTGGATAGATCGATTGATGCGAAGCCTTCTTCCACGCTTATGTACTCGATGCTACCTGCTCTTTCAAAAACAATAAAGTTCCGACCTTCGAGCATGAATAACTTCCTTTTTTGTAATGTTCAATTTGCTGCTTGCTTTCATCGACGAGTTGGTTCAGCCCTACCAGTTAGATGAGAAATTTTTGGATTTGTTTCCCACAAACAGGTAAAAAAATTCAAAATTTGTATGGTTCTCTAGCGACTGATTGACTGCGGTATTTTATCAAAAGACTCTTTTTATGAAAAAAATTAAAATTGGTTTTATTGTTTCCCAAGTAGCTAATGCCCCTGGCTTTGAAAATGTCGTATCTGGGCATGTTCAATTACCATTGCATACGATGAAGTTACTGGAAGAGGATGGAAATGAGGTCCAATTGCTGACTACTGAGTTCAATGGAGGCCAAACTCTTCCTAAGTTTCTTCCGTCTGGAGTGACTGTACATCAGATACCTCATGGCTACCGTGCAGTCCCCGGAGAAAATAATCAAGGTGGGCCAACCCCGGGGCTTCATTTTTTGAAAATCTTAAAGCAACTACACCAGATAAAGCGGATTGTTCAGAAAGAACGATTTGATATTCTCCATTTTTTTGGTGGATATCGTCTAGCGTATCTGGCGGCTTCAATTAGGTTTATTGGAGTAAAAACACCTAAAGTATTCACCATTTCGATCGATCCCTTCCCTGATCCTCGTTGGCCTGCAAGCAAACTTTTATGGAAACAATTTAAGGCGATCCTTACAACTACTGAATACATGGCAGCAAAAGGAAGAAGCAAAGGCCTATCAGTGCGTGTTATCAAGCATGGGGTGGTCCGTGATATTCAAGCAGAATTACAAGAACAGACAGTGTCCCCGCCCCATCGTGTCCTTTTCTGGCGTGATCCTTCATTGGGCAATGGTGCAGACGTTTGTTTGGAAGTATATAAAGCGCTTGCCCCTAGATATCCTGATGTTAGTTTTGATTTTGCAGTGAGGCCCTATTGGAAACCTGTTCCAGGAATACTGGAACTTGTTAATGAGTATCCTAATGTTCATGTATTTCAGTTTCCATACAGCAATGGGATGAGTCTCGCAAAGCTTCTTGCGGAATCAATCTGTGTTTTGCTTCCCTTTAGAGGGTTAAGTGTGAACCCGCAGTTTTCGATTCTTGAAAGTATGCAATCAGGCTGTACGGTAATAACAACATCGATTGATTCAAATGTTGAGTTGATTCAATCCGGAGTAAATGGATTTTTGGTTTCTCCGGGTGACTCACAAGAAACGAAAATGATTGTAGAAAAATTATTAGCAAACCGCCAAGATGCAACTGAAATTGGTCGTCGGGCTGCCAAGGACATCGCCGCCCGATGGAATTGGAGCACATATCTCCAAGACATAAAAAAGCAATACGAGCTTATTCTTTCAAGCTAACGAAGAAGACACCAATGACTCAACCCATTACCTCAAACAAAGCCGAGGATGTTGTCTTGCACCACAACTCCGAGCGGTTTTCGTTGAGGAAGCTTGCTGATAAGGGATTCTGGGCTCTAATCGACAAGGGGCTTTTTGCCTCCTCAAACTTTTTCTTGAACGTGTTGTTGGCTAACTGGTTGAGCCAACAAGAGTACGGATCATTTTCTGTTGCATTAGCAATCTTTTTTCTGGTGTCCGTATTTCACACAACCTTGATAAGTGAACCAATGCTGGTCTTTGGCCCAGGAAAGTATAGGGACCAGCTTCCGGACTACCTGGGTGTAATCCTTTGGGGGCATTGTGCTCTCGCGGCGCTGGGTAGCGTGGTGATATTGGTGGGGGCTCTGTTCGTCTATTTCATAGGTCAGAGCGCCCTAGCGTTATCCCTTGTCGCCATGGCAATAGCAAGTCCCTGTATTCTCCTTCAGTGGATTATGCGGAGGATCACATACATTAATGCGACCCCACACTTAGCGGCGTTTGCTGGATCCTTGTATTTGATTGCTATGGTGGCAGGAATTAGCAGCCTTTATTCATTTCGCCTTCTTTCCGCAGCCTCAGCGCTTGGCGTTATGGCCGTCTCTAGTGTTTTCGCGGTTTGGTGGATGATTAAAGGAATTCCTGTTAAAGCCGTGCTAGAGAACAGAATTCTATTCCGATCTTGCGTCGAGGATCATCGAAATTATGGAGGATGGGCGACTGGAACTGCACTTCTTCGATGGATTCCATCCAATTTTTATTATGTTCTCCTTCCCATTTGGGGTGGATTGGAAGCCAGTGCCGCTCTTCGTGCACTTATGAACTTATTGGTGCCTTTTCAAAATATGACGCTCGCCCTCGGGGATGTTCTGGTTCCGACATTGGTGAAGGTTAAGCGAGGTAGGGTTTTCAATTCTCTGGTAGTAAAAACTCTGATTTTATCTCTGCTTGGTTCAGGATTATATTGGTTCGCATTGACTATGTTCGGTGCTACTATCATGCAATGGATCTATGGGGGAGGGTATATCGAGCATGCTGGTTTATTATGGGTAATTGCATTATCGGTAGTATTTGCAACTCTTGCTTCAGTGTTCGGTATATTTCTGAGGGCTGCAAATAAACCAGATCTCATCTTTCGGGCATATGTGTGTGCAATGATTGTCACGCTTCCATTCGCTCTCTGGGCTACAGCAATTTTTGGATTAGCTGGGGCTGGGTTTTCTATTACTCTTGGCTCATTCATGACTGCGGCTGTAATGGCGTGGTTTTGTTGGCGGGGTGTATGGTCAGCTGGCAATAAAGAAACACGCACATTGTGACAGATTTAGACCCGCGGTCATCAATAGTGATGAAGTTGTTTGTGGCTTTGCAGGCTTGGAATATCCCCTATGTTGTTGTTGGGGATACGAGGCAATTTCCTTCTACAATTACTAGCGATATCGATTTGGTTATTGCTTCTGGACTATTTCAGAAATTCCAGCATTTATTGTGCGACTTTTGTGATGAAGAAAAAATTAATTTTGTTCAGGTGCTTAAGCATGAGTATGAGGCCTGGTATTGCGTTTTAGCATGGCATGATAAGTCAGGGCATTTGTGGTTTTTGCATCCTGACATATGCTGTCATTATATACGGCTTGGACGATCCTACCTGAATTCAGAAGAACTATTAGCAGGGCGCTACCAACCAAAGGATAATAGTGGGCTAGAAAGAGGATTCTTTGTCCCTCGGCCCTCGCATGCATTTATTTATTATCTTATAAAAAAAATTGAGAAAGGCCAGTTAACTTCCGACGATGGTGAATATTTAAATATACAATGGCAAAGGGACGTCAAACAGGCCTTAAGCCTTGTGCAACGATTTTGGCCCATGCCCCTCGCTGAACAGTTGGCTTTGGCGGCAACAGAGAATAGATGGTCGAACATTGATTCTCATTCCTTCAAGTTCCGTGAAAGCTTGCGCAAACGAGCTCCCATTTCAGTCAAAGGACTGTGGTTAGAGGGGCAAAGAAAAATCAATCGTCTGTGCAATCCCACGGGTATTTTTATTGTTTTCTTAGGACCAGACGGATCCGGAAAAAGTACTGTCCTTAATCGAGTAAAGGAACGACTTGCCCCGGCATTTCGCCGAACGCGGTATTATCATCTTCGCCCCAATTGGCGATGTTTCTCGAGAAAAACACAAGCTACTCAATCCCCTCACGCATCTCCACCGCGAGGGGTTTTTGCATCGTTGTTCAAGCTAGGGCTGTGGTGGGCAGATTACTTTATTGGGTACTGGCTTGATATTTATAGGCGATTGGTTTCTTCAACATTTGTGGTATTCGATCGGTACTATTACGACTTGTTGGTGGATGCAAGACGATATAGATATGGGGCACCACGTTGTCTTGCCATACTAGTAGGAAAGTTTATTCCAAAACCGGATCTCGTCATTTTGTTAGACGCCCCTCCTGAAATTCTTTTGCAGAGAAAGCAGGAAGTGGAATTTGAGGAATTGGTTCGACAGAGGGCAGGGTACAAAAAAGTGGTGAATTCACTGCCGAACGGAAATATTGTGGATAGTTCGAAACCATTAGATCAAGTCGTGATCCAAGTTGAGCAAATCGTGTTGACTTATATGACAGCACGGCTACGTCGGCGCCAAGGCTCAAAAGGAAAAAGGGTATGGATGTAGGGCGATTGTTTCCACCCCAAGTAAGGGTGTTTCCCCTTCCAAATGCCATTCACCCCAAACTTTATGTTTTTGGAGCAACCTCAACTCTACGATGGAAGGAAAGTGCACTCTACCCTGCCTTTCGAATGTCTGCGCGGCTGTACCGTTTTCTTATTCGTGCCAAAGTGGCTGCTGGTTATACTTCCTTTTGGAATAACCAAATATCTCAATGGATTGTTTCGGAATTTGTCCAGGATCTTCTCCCCAATTTGAAATCGTGTGTTATTTTAGTTGGAACCCCTGGGCCGACTCAAAAACTAATTGTGCAATTATGGGACGGGAAGAACGTAGTAGGATATCTCAAGTATGCTGAAAAGCCGGCAGCCAGAGTTCGTTTGAAAAACGAATATCAAGTTCTTCTCGATCTTCCGAAGGGATTAGCGCCAATCCCCCTTAAATATGGTGCTATGGGGGACGGCGAAGCCCTGCTTTCCACTCCCGTTTTCGGGCGGGCGTTTTCACCAACGCCCTATCCTGTAAAGAGGATCGTTGAATATTTCAACGGGTTGAAGATATCAGGCCCATTGATTCTTAATGATCACCCCTGGATTCGAATGTATGCAGAGCGAAATGAAAATATTGTTCAACCGTGGTTGGATGTGCTTTCACGTCGAAAGTGGTCAATCGTATTTTCTCATGGTGATTCTGCGCCTTGGAATATCTTTAATTTGGCAAATGGGAATGTACAGGCAATTGACTGGGAATATGGTACGTGTCAGGGTTTTCCTCAAATAGACATAGTTCAATATATTTTGCAAGTTGCCGCTTTAATTTATCGGTGGTCTCCACAACAGGCGAGAAATTATGCAGTCAATTTTCTCTGCCGTAGCAATTCCCCGTTGCGAAGAGTTGAAGCGCAATCGGTTGTTTGTTTTGCTGCCTATCATGGCTATATGCAAGCGTTAGAAGATGGACAATCCCCAGATGCTTCGTTGCAAATCTGGAGGCGTGCCGTGTGGGAAGGTTCGATGTGAATCGGTTGAAAGTGCTCATTTCTGCCTATGCATGTGAACCGGAGAAGGGATCTGAGCCAGGGGTCGGCTGGAATACCGTTACCCATGTGGCAGAACATCACCAACTATGGGTTCTTACTAGAGCCAATAACCGCCCGTCGATCGAATTGGCCTTGAAATCCAATCCATTGCCCACTGTCACATTTGTATACTATGACTTGCCCAAATGGAGTGTTTGGTGGAAGCGTGGTGGAAGTGGGATACAAGTGTACTACTATTTGTGGCAAATTGGTATCATGCCTCTGGCCAGGCGTCTTCAGCAGGAAATTGGATTCGATCTTGTACATCACGTGACATTTGTCCGCTATTGGAACCCGTGTTTTCTTGCACTTTTGCCAGTTCCACTACTGTGGGGACCTGTTGGAGGTGGAGAATCAACACCAGGCGACTTTCATAATGGATTTAGTCTTCGGGGAAGGACAATGGAAGCAGGAAGAAACATGGCACGATGGTTAGGGGAACGCGATCCTTTTGTTCGCATGACCGCGGCGAAGAGCAGGCTGAGTCTGGCTACAACACCGCAAACAGCAGCATGTCTCGACCGGATCGGATGTAAAAACTACGAAGTGATGAGCCAGTGTGCACTGAATCTAGAGGAAATGAACCTTCTATGGAGTGACAGGCCAGTTTTGGCGCAAGGCGAGAGAGTAATATTCCTTAGTCTTGGTAATCTTCTTCATTGGAAAGGGGTACATCTTGCTCTTAGTGCCCTCAAGCAATCCGGTCTTAGAAATGTTGAATTTTTGATTGTCGGTAGTGGGCCAGAGCGTGGCCGGCTAGAAGAATTAACTCAACGATTTGGCCTAACGGGCATGGTGGTATTCTGTGGGAGGCTCTCGCGCAGAGAAGCGTTACAGAAGATCAAATCTTGCCACGTTTTGGTTCACCCGAGTTTGCATGATTCTGGAAGCTTTGTATGTTTAGAAAGCATGGCTGCAGGGAAACCTGTGATTTGCTTAAATCATGGTGGACCGTCAAGCATCGTTACTCCTGAAACGGGTATCAAGATTGTTCCAACCGATGAATTACAAACCATCAAGGATTTGGCTAAAGCAATGGTTTGCTTGACTAAGAACAATGCGTTGCGAGAGCGGATGGGACAACATGCGCGCAGTCGCGTTATCAAAGAGTTCACTTGGGAACGAAAAGCCGAGCAGTTTCATCAACACTACTTGGCCGTCACACAAACCAGCTCTTGACCCCAGTTCTGTTACCCCGTTTCTCTCCGAAATTTCAGTCCATTTGGTAAATAAGTGAGTTCTGTATTTTGATGTTAAGTTTTCTCCTATGGTCTTTGCTAGGAATCCTCTTCGGAGCGATTATCCTATATTTTGGAACTCTTGCCATTGTTTTTATTTTAGCTCTTCCTGTTTTTTATCTTTCTGTTCGAGCATTGCATGATGGTGGTGGCAAAATCATCCCTCTTCTGGGTCAACTTCGTTGGTGGCATGGAGCATGGATCGCGTTATTTTTGAGTGGTTTGGTGTTTCGAATTCGAGAAACCGATGAGGCTGTTTCTACTCCTCTTGATTTTTGGGCTGTTTACCGTATGGGGCTCGTTTTCCTTGTAGCGATCGCTTTGCTATATCGGTTGGTGATGCGCCAGCCTGATTGGTTGCCGTCTTTAACACGAGGTGGCGTGGGCCTGTTGGCAGGGTATGCCGGTTTAGGTATCTGCTCCACCCTCTGGTCTGTATATCCAGCATGGACTTTCTATAAAGGTGTCGAATATCTCGTCGATATCGTTTTAGTAGCTGCAATCGTCAGTTCACTGAAGACACTCAAGGATTGGAAATTGTTGTTTAATATGACCTGGGTTCTGTATGGCGGGCTACTGGGAACTATTCTGATTGGTGCCATCCTTTGGTCAGATAAAGCAGTAAAATATGGAGTTGGCCTCTTAGGGGTTCAAATTCAAGGTGTTGTGCCTTTTGTGGCTTCGAACGGTGTGGGTGAGCTAGGAGCGATCATTGGAGCGGTTGCACTAGTTCGACTCGTAACCCGCGAGCATGACAAACACTTTTATCTGACGGTGCTATGCTTTGGTTTGGGAATGCTGATTCTAGCCCAAACACGTTCTGCTTTATTGGGGTTCTTAGTGGCTGCACTTCTAATATTGGTCTTGGTGAAGCGCTTGGGGTTTATGGTATTGCTTGCAGGCTTTCTTTTTATGGTGGTTTCATTTGGAAGTGTAGGCGACTTGATTTGGAGCTATATTCTTCGCGGACAAAACCCAGAACTTTTTGCTTCGCTTTCTGGTCGAACACAATGGTGGCAGTTTGGATGGGATTTGTTTATACAACGTCCACTCACCGGCTATGGAGCTTATGCCGGATCAAGATTCGCCGCACTTGCGGACGCAGGCACTGAAACTACTTCGTCAATTCATAATACTTGGCTAGAAGCACTACTAGGGGTTGGGATTTTCGGATTTTTACTTCTCTTAGTAGGTTGCTTAAGCATTTGGAAGTGTTTTCTTTCCTCGCATGGTACCCCCTCTAATGAAAGGGTTATGTCGGCCCTCACGCTTGAGGCAATGAGTGTTTTTGCAGTTCTGTCTGTTCGTTCGTGCTTTACATCTGGTTTAATTTGGCATCCATCTCTCCCCTTTTTATTGGTGTTGGGTTATGCGGAATTTATCCGGAGGAAATAAGCTTCCTAGGTGTTAAGTCATTTCCAAGCTTGGTAATTCAGAATGATTCAATTGCCTCCATGCAAGGCTTGAAAACAATATTATGAAAATTCTTCTTGTTCATAACCATTATCAAAAACCGGGTGGTGAAGATCAGGTCTTTGCTGCTGAAGGGGCGTTACTCGAGTCTTATGGTCATACAGTAGTGCGCTATGAAGCCCACAATGATCAGGTAGGAGAATTTACTAGTTTTCAGCTTGCCAAGGCGACAATTTGGAATAGTCATGCTTGCAGAGAATTAAAGAATTTGATCAAGATTGAACGACCTGAAATTATGCACGTTCACAATACCTTTCCGCTCATATCACCCGTTGCCTATTACGCAGCAAAATCTGAAAATATTCCAGTAGTCCAAACCTTACACAATTATCGATTACTTTGCTTAAACCCAAATTTATTTAGAAATGGAAAAGTCTGTGAGGATTGTCTTGGCAAATTTATGCCATGGCCAGGCATCTTACATTCCTGTTATCGAGGAAATCGTAAAGCTAGTGGAGTGGTTGCAATGATGCTGATATCCCACCGAATCCTACGAACTTGGTTGCGTGATGTCGATATGTTTATAGCTTTAAGTGTCTTTTCGCGCAAAAAATTCATCGAAGAAGGCCTTCCCAATAACAAAATCACAGTAAAACCCAATTTCGTTGGCAATGATCCGGGCATTGGTTCCGGGGAAGGAAATTACGCCATTTTTGTAGGAAGGCTTTCCTCTGAAAAGGGGATTGAAACATTACTTGAGGCATGGAAGTCATTAAATGGACGAGTTAGATTGAAAATTGCTGGAGATGGTCCTTTGGCTTCAAAGGTAGTGGACGCAACACAGAAAATGTCTTCTATTGATTATGTCGGACATCTCTCCAGAGATGAGATATTCCTTCACTTAAAAAATGCTAGCGTCATGATCTTTCCTTCCCTTTGCTACGAGGGCTTTCCATTAACCATAGCAGAAGCCTATGCGACAGGACTGCCAGTAATCGGTTCCCAAACTGGGAGTATTTCCGAACTCATTCAGCCTGGGAAGACGGGTTTGTGCTTTGAACCGGGGAATTCCAGGGATCTAGTCAGACAGGTCGACTGGATTGTAGATCACCCAAGGGAACTCGCGTCAATGAGACTTAATGCCAGGAGGGAGTTTGAGGAAAAGTATACGGATTCTCACAATTATGATTTACTTCTGAAAATCTACCGTCAAGTGTTAGGTAAACAAATTTACTCAGGATCCGCAACCTAATTTTGATTGCTAGGGTTAGGGGGGCTGAATGAAAAATCTATAACGAGCTTCCATGACGAAATTGTATCCGTTCCTTATTGGCAAACAGTTCTATATTGGAATTTAGTTCGACCAGGTCCCCCTTGAACCACGCATTTTTCTGAGGCAGTGTCCGTAACTCTCGAACACCAGACACTATCATTTTCTCGAACTGCCGGCTCCAACCATAAATCGATTGCCCGAGACCACATAGTGCCCCACCGGTTTGTCAATCGTCCTGGTTATCCAATCCTGGGGAATGTGGAAAATTTGTTAATGTTTGATCCCAAAACCCAAAATGCAGGCCTGAAGGAAATTGTGAAAATTGGTTGCGTGAGTGAACTCCTGCGGCCAAGTAGAAGAACATGTCAATTGTCAAAACCTGATTTACAAAAGAGCCAATTGTGTGAGTGCTAGGCCAAGCGGAATGGGCGATAAAGTCGGTGAGACTTGCCGGAATCTCGACATCAGTGCTCGGAGGTTTACACCTGGAATCGAAAATATACTGTTTAAGGGCTATGTGAACAGCGGGAATTACGGCAGTTACTCGAAGAGAGCGCCAAGCTACCGACCTGTACCCCAATTTATATCCATGGACAAGGCCTGCGAATTCACCGACCGCGCGATGGAGTCGTGGTTCTACCAAGGTTGTATTTCTTCAAATTCATTCAACCTGTGAACCTAGTGGAGAACAGCTTCGTCAACAGTTTCAACGGGCAACTACCTGACCGGTACCTGGGCCTCGAGGTCATTTTCACCCTCCAGGATGTAAGAATCAAATTAGCGAAGTAGCAAAATGATTACAATCAGGAACGTCCCCATAGCAGCATGCACGAACAAGCCCCCAGCAGTCTTTGCTGTAAACTGGCGCTCGGCAAAGGACGTTAGAAAGTCAACGAGGGTATTGGAGGTTTTTTAATGGAGCTATGGTTGGTTGGGAACACTACAACTACATGTCTACTATTCATCGACCAAACCGAAGGGGCCATTCTCAAGGATAGAATGGCCCGCATTCCTGGGGAGGGTCATGTCAAAATCGTTTTAGGGGCCCAACACGTTAATGTCGTCGATGTAAGCTTCGCCAGTTCCTCTTCCCGCTCCTATGACAATTCGAAGACTTGTCGAGCTAAGGGGTGCTGTCAACTGGTTCCATATGTAAGTCCAACCGTCACTGCTACCGGTAAAATTCGAACTAATGCTGTTAGCCACTTCACCGCTAGGTGTCTGCCAAAAGGCCCATAGCTTTAATGTTGTGCCAGTAATTCCTACGGGCTTCACCCATGCCGTAATTGTGTAAGTCTGCTCGCTTGTTACGTCCACTGTCTGTGAAAATGATGGATACATGTCCGGTCTCAAAATGAGTTTTCCTGCTTTTGTGCTATTGCCGAAATGGCCGGTTGTCCATTCTACGCTTGCGCCCGTGCTAGCCCAATTTGACATTTCATTCGTGAATTCACCGTTACTCAGTAATTGTACGCCGCGACCGCCGGGAGGTGCGAGACTGCCTTCAACGACGGCCCAGTCATCGACATAAAATTCACCGCTTCCGGATCCCGCCGAAAAAGCGATTCTAAGCTCCGTAGCATTCTGTGGTGCGGTCATTTGCTGCCAGACGTAAGCCCAAGCACCATTCCCAGAGGTAAGAGGTGGATTAACTCTTTTCGCTATTTCTCCGCCGGGGGTTTTCCAATATGCCCATATGTCCACAGTCGTATTTCTAACAGATACAGGTTTCACCCATCCTGACAATGTATACGTTACGCTCCCATCGATAGGTATGGTTTGTTCAATTTTAGGGGTCAATCCTTGTGATAAAGTGAGTTTCCCCGTTTTTGTGCTAGACAATCCGTTATGTCCCTTTCCCCAAGCCACAGTTGTTCCGGGGCTAAATGCCCAGTGCGTTGTTCCGTCCTGAAAATCTGAGTTCCCTAGTTTATTCAAGGGACGAGCTCTGTCTAGTCGCTTAGCAAAATGGTCTAGCCACTCAGAATGGAATTTCTGGCCGGAAGCATGAGCTTCTGCTACTGGAGTAAGGTCTTTGTAATAATTGGGTCTTTCAGGGTCATTGGCATGCTCAAACCGTCCTCCCCAGTGATCAACTAAAGGATTTTCTATGTCACCACTCAGTAAGTAGTTTAATGTCGGATCATCGCCTAATCGCAACCACCCTGTGTAGGGCACTGGATTGCCGTGTTCATCCTGTTTTCGAAACGTCCACATATGGTTGCCCAATGCGCCATGACCACGGACGTTCTCCTCCATAAATTGATTGCTGTCGGTATAGGTGAACCCACTATAAGTAAATGCTGTCGATTTGAGTGTCTCAAGGGATTCGATAAAGTATAAGTCACGGTGATGTTCCTGGATCCACTCAATGGCTTTTATGTCGTCATTGGGCTGCTTCGAACCACCAGTAGTGAAATTCTGATAAGAGCCAATTACGCGAATTTTTTCTTTTATAGTCGGGTCATCGTAAAGTGCTTGGGCTACATCCGTTATTTTTCCATATACCAGAATCCATAATGGACGAGGGTCTCCATTATTAGCCTTTTCCACAATCAGTTGAGAGCCGGCATTTGAACGACTGCCGCTTGGCGCCCGTGGCGCCCAAGTCGCGCCTTGTACTGTTACGTCCCGAAGGCTACTTGGAGTCGGATATGTTGCTGACCATCCTTTGAGATTCGGATAATCTAATTCATACGCATCAAGTATTTGAAATACCGTTTCGACAAGTCCATATTTTGTCACAGCTGTAGTGTGAACAATGCCTTCCACATCGAACATATCCGAGTAGAGTAGAAACCGTACAAGTGATTGATGGTCATCAACTTCAAAGGGACCTCCCTCTGAAGCGCCTGCTAGCCGATTTGTATCTGTTGTTACGAGTATTCTTGGTCGATCGCCACCCAAGGCTCCGCCGGATAGAAGCGCACTAGCCTCGAAAGGAAAACATAGTAATTGAAAGATAAGGAAAGTTGTGTAGGCACAGGTTAAATAAAAACATCTAGATTTCTTCATGACAGTTATATCCTTTTGGCTCGTTTAGAAGTCGAAGATTTTAATGCTTTTCCATGTATGTCATGGCCCTTGAAATTGCTCAACTCCATTTTTGCAAACGTTTAAATGAAATTTCGGCCACAGTGAGGCATGTCTTTAATCTGCGGATCGTGTTGGATGGAATTGGCAAAAAGTTGGAAGGGGTTCGTCGGTTTTAGACATTAGTGTGCTAGGGAAAAATTTGCCCGTCTCAGTAAATGGGAAGCTTGTGTGCTTTTGCTTTGAGAGACAGCGGGCGTATTTGGGAGGTTGAAGAAATTTATCCCAAAGCATATGGAAAGGAGCTGGATTATCGGATCGAGGTAATAATCGAGGGTGTCTTAGCGATTAGGGCGAACACAAAAAATACGCAAGTTTGGTGTAGGTGTGAACAATTCTTTTCCTTGGGATAAAAGTATGGAAATTGTAAAAACGCTTGTCAGGATTTTTAAGAAATACCCATTTGTGAGATGACCTGGGCCATCTCACAGCAAGGTAGATCAAATACGCAACCGTCGATAATTATGTCGAAGAGGGTTGGCTTAAGCTGCGCTTCTGGCGCATAGGGGAAATATCCCCATGAAAAGGCATCGAATATACAGACTCTGGCTAATGAGCACTTTGTCAGATGGTTCGGACACTCAATGTGGGAACTCTTGAGACATTCTACAATTCGCTATTAGCTATCCGAAAAATTTATAGGACCACTGTCAAAATAATATTAGCCAAGGAAAACTGTTGATAACTCGTAAGATTTTGGCAGCTAGCCCAAGTATTTGAAAAAGCTTAAATTCAAGATGGCCTTGAATCAATTAGTCAAAATCTGGTGGCCGGGGAATCCAACGCCCAGACACCAGTTTTGAAAATAGCCGTTGTTGCTCTTGGGTTATATCTACCCTCTTTTCGCTATCATGTAGAAAAAAACATGGCCTTTTGTTTCCAATAGGCTGATGGCCTGTTCCCAATTGGTACCCCGTGGCGTACGAATTCAAGTATCCCGTTGGTCTCACTGAGTCCGTATGAACGCCCCGCCATTGTCGTGTCCAAAAGCTTCCCACTGGGTCTCACTCAGAATCTTGTTCATCCAGCGGAATTTCCCTTTTTCTTCTCCAATCAGCACATACGTATTCCTTTCGAATCTGATATTTCTATTGAGAAAAAATGATGGATCCTGGGATTTAACAGCCAGCCCCGTGTGGCCGGTAGCCATTGATATAGAATTGTCGTGAATGAAAATGTTTTCCACTTCATGGGGCCCGAATTTCCCAACGGCTTGGGTTCCCTGAACTACTCCTATCCCATCTGCATTATTCCATACGGTATTCCCATAAATTTCCACATCGGAAGAGGCAGACACTAGAATTCCTGCCCCTACCAGCCATGTTGGGTATCCGAATCCGTTTCGTCCACTCCAATTATTCCTTATAACGGCTCGCTGGGATTTTTCATGAAAAATCCCAGGTCCATCGTTATCTGCCGTTCTATTTTCTTCGTACAGAATATTCACATTATCTACATCAGCCCAAAGACCAGGACCAACATTATGATGAACATAATTACCACGTAACGTCACGTCTTGTGTGTTGACCAATTTCACTCCGCCACCCTCCAAAAGCCAATTAAATCCTTGAGTATTATTATAGGAAATTTCGTTATGCTCAATTAATATTTGCTCTCCTGCTCCTCCAATTCCCAATTGACCATTATGGTGAATGTGATTTTGAAAAATCCTCATTCCACGCCCTAAGCGAATGCCGTACCCATGATTGAACCGAACTTCATTGTTACGAACTGTCCAGCTTTCAGCCAAAGGGCCTTGATCTCCATTCATCGCTTGAATAGCACCTTCAGCTGAAGGGTTGGCATATTTTTCAATGGTTAACCGCCAAATTGTAACGTTTCCAGCTGGGCCTACAAATGCATAACGAGTCACGCTGGTTTCAACTTTTCGATTTCGAGGATCGTCAAAGAAATAGATTTTATTGGCATTGTAATCAAAAAACCATCTTCCTGGGCCAACATCTGATAGTTGTGGAACCTGAAGTAGGGGAGTGTCGTCAATGAAAAGATCCTCCGAGAATTTGCATCCCCCTTTGGGAATGGTCAAAGGTCCGCCATTACATGGCCCTTGAACGGGATTTTTTTGAAATTGATCCACTGCCACCCAGTATTGGCCTTCCTTCTGAAATTGCTTTAAGAGTTTGGCACCAGACAATATCGCTCCAGGTTCCCCAATAAACTCATTCCCATTCTTAGGCTTAATTTGTTGAAGGCGATGAACTCCAGCCTTTATTAGAAAGCGGCTTCCTTCAGGATTTTGGTCCACTTGCGCCTGAATATTAGTTCCCGGATGAACTATAATCGGTGGCCTATAGGCAGTCTTAAGAATTTTGTGTGAATTTTGGGATTCCAGCATATGCGTGAAGACGTAACCTTGGTTTTGATTTTGTCCCGGTAGAAAATTTGGATAGGCATAGTCAAGCAGACTTAGGGCAAAAACTATTGTGGAAAAAAGTGTTTTCATGAATTTCTCCTATTCTGGTGCTGTACAACTTTCCCCTTTAAAAATTATTTTTGAGAAAGGTAAGATCCAATTAATCCTTGCGTGAACTTCCAAACATTTAACCTAAAGGTGAAACTTTACACATACCGCCTTTCTTCAATATATGGCTAAAATGTTATCCCAGTGTCTTCCATCGATCAGCGCTTGTCCGAAGGAGTTCTGACTCCTTTTCATCTGCATTTGTTGGAATTTGAATTGTGCCCCATCGTGCACCGCTCATCTCCACAGATGGTCAATGCTTGTGAACCTCGGTAGAATTTGAGAATCCCTAAACCCTCCTTTTTCCAAGGTTAGGATTAGAAACATGTGTGTCATTTATACCAACCTAAAAAGCTCAATTTTCCCATCATTTTGTAAAGAAGAAAACTTTCCTGGTCAGGGTGTAGATCATCTACGCCAAGACCTTCTTGGGAAATATTGAAAAAGCCGCAAAAAATAAAATTGGGGTGGGAGCAATGCCTCAGTGCTTTTAATTCACTAAGGAAAAAGATGAAAAGGTATTAAAACTAGAATAAACGGTTAAGGAAACTAGGAGAATATGAACCCTGCGTAAGGTCAAATAATATCGAAATTCCCTCTATTCGCTACGCATCATTTATGAAAAAAATACCACCTTCGAATTTTTATGATATGCAGAGCAGGGAAAGTCCCTGACACCCCCAAACCCAGGCATCGTTAAAAAAAAGATCCTTCTACATCCTGACCAAACTTTTGCCATTCTTTTTTGTTGAGGCTCCCATTGTACCATCGGAAGGAGACTCCCATCTTTTCGGCCAAATAGTAGGTGTTTTTGTTGAAACGATTGTTTTTGTTCTTAAAGAAAGAATGATTTAAATCCTGGACCACTAGACCTGTCATGCCTCGTTCCATCACAATAATATTATTGTGGACATTTAAATTTCTGATTTCATGAGCACCATATTTCCCCTCTCCCCGTTGAGTTTGAATTCCACAAATGCCATGGAAATTGTTTCTAACCGTATTGCCTACCACCTCCACATCAGAGGAGGACGACACCAAAATCCCGGCTCCTTCCAACCATTTCTGAAATTGGAATCCATTTTTTTCAACCACATTTTCTTTTATGACGGCAGAATAACTAATTTCGTGAAATATTCCTGGACCCGAATTTTCTAATACTCTGTTGCTTTCATACAGTGTATGAATATTATTCCCATCAGTCCATAAACCAGGGCCTTTATTGTGGTGAACGTAGTTGCCTTTTACCGTGAGATTTTCGGTGCGTGAGAACTTTGACCCTCCTGCTTCCCAGTGGCTATCAAAACCTTGGGTGTTGTTGTAAGCGATTTCGTTGTCTTCAATGGTAATACCGCTTCCTGCTCCGCCAATGCCTAGCTGACCATTGTGGTGAATATTGTTATTGGTAACTCGCATATAATGTCCCAGTCGAATACCTACGCCATGGTTAAACTTGACTTCGTTGCTATCTATTTGCCAATGCTTACCTAATGGCCCTTGGGCAGCATTCATGGGATGAATAGCACCTTCCTGTGCCGGATTGGCATATTTTTCTATTATCAGGTTTCGAATAGTAATGTTATTTGAACTTCCATAAATTGCATATCTTGTTGTACTAATTTCCAGTGTGCTGCCGACGGGATTGTCTGCAATGTAGATTTTGTTATCTACTGGATCAAGAAACCATTTGCCTGCTTCAACGTGCTGCAAACTCATCACCTGCAGGAGAGCTTGGTCATTGAGGAACAGGTCATTGGCTGCCATGCAACTATTGAATGGTTTCCCATCTCGTTGTTTTTCACATTTACCTTTTTGTGGGATGTCGGGAACTGTTACCTCTGCGACCCAGTATGTTCCTTGCTCTGAAAAGTTGTCGATTTCTGTGGCACCAGATAAAATTGCGCCCGGACTTCCAATGAAACTGTTTCCCTGTTTTGGCCGGATTTGTTGTAGCCTGTGAGTTCCCGCTTGGATAAGGAACGTCGTGCCCGGAGGATTTTGATCAACCAACTTTTGTATGTTCGAGTCCGGTGTAACGAACACGACGCTGGCGCGATTATCTTTCTGTAACAGATTTTCGATGACATTACTCCAACTGGAGTCATAGGTAGTGAAGTACACAAACAAAAAGCTCATGTAAAAAAGGATATATTTCGCTTGTTTCATATCCGTAGGTTGTTTCTAGGGGAACTTTCCGTATCTTTGAATCTGAACTGGTTTCATAGTGCAAGAGGAGTTTGGGCAAGTCGTAAATCCTTTTCAAACGACTTGGCTTCTTTCACCCAATGGGACATAAGCTTTGTGGCCCAACACGGCAGATGGTATACAATTTTTGCCATCTGAATGTTGAGCCAAGCTTTTGAGTCGACCTTGGGGAAAGAATTCGCGGAAAATCTGTACTCAAAACTAAAGCGTTGAAAAAGAATAGGTTAACAACGAAAGCAAAAACTGTCTTCTTGGACCCCTTTTTATTTACAAAAGCTTATAGGCCCATTTTGGAATATAATGAGTCTGTTTGTTAAATACGACACCTAGTAGCTTTCCGCCATTGCGAACAATACGTTCTTTTAAATTGGATATCACATATGAGCGGGTTTTTTCTGCCTCGACAACCATGACGACGCCATCAACGGCTGTACATAAATCTAGTCCGTCATCAGAGACGATAATCGGGGCGGAATCAATAAGAATCATGTCATATTGTTTTCGTATATGGACCCACAAATCCCGCATGCTTACCGAGACCTCCTGTTGTCCGGTTTCTGAGCTGTATTCAGACAAGAGGGCGAGGAACAAGCGGGAATGTAGAACAGGAGTGATGGCCTGATCTAAGTCCCCCCCATTCTGCATAATATGTCGCAATGACATTTTCGGTGAGATACCAAATGAATAATGCTGGGTAATTTGCAGGGGATCTCCATCGACCAGCAATACTGACTTTCCCTGTTTCTCAGCCATGACCCTTCCAAGTTCCTGAACTATGGTCGAGACTCCTTCCTGGTTTCGGCAACTAATGAATTGAACAATATTGTGTTCATGTTCAGTCAAAAGGCTGGCAAGACGTTGGCTTAGCTGCACCATCTCCCGTTCCATCTTTAAGGGAGGTAATGTAGAAAGTACGACCGGCTGTGAACGTGAGCGTTCTATTGGAAGGACTTTGATGACCTCATGCCGTTCTTCATATGCATTCTGCAAGGCTTCATATACTTTGCTCATGGGTGGTCCTCAGGAAATGACATTTAGAGAAATTATTACACAACCTATTTCAAGGCATTCAAATCTATTCGTGTGCATGAGTTTGAGAAGATTGGTTTGTCTGAACATTCACTTCCTCCGCAATTTTAGGGAAGACAATGTCCTGTCCTGGGAAAATTTTCTTGGGATTCAGTATTTTCGGGTTGTAATCCAGAACACGTTGAACATAACTGGGATGGGGCGATCCATACACCGCTTTGACCAATTTTTCCAGAGTATCGCCCTCCTGTACTGTGGCCACCGCGTAGGGGCGAGCGCGTGTGGGCTCAACATTTTTCATATTTGGTTCAGTTTGTGTGGATGAGTGAGCAAAGATTTCCTTGGAAGAACTTAATTCTTTATCTTCATCAGCCA
>DOFS01000264.1:0-5355 GCA_003523945.1 Nitrospiraceae bacterium
GCAAATATTAACTGTAACCGCAATTTCCAGGATATTAATCTAATTGTCAAAAACAAGAGCTTTGATATTTGTAAGCTCCTTTTTGTTGGTGTGGATTGGTTCAGAAAAGGTGGGGATATGGCTTTAGGAATTGCTGATCTCTTAAACCAACGGGGAATGAGAACGGAGTTATCGATTGTTGGCTGTAATCCACAAATCAGTCTCCCTGATTTCGTAAAGAACCATGGATTCATATCGAAGAAGACCGAAGAAGGAAGATGCTTTTTGGATAAATTAATGACCGAATCTCACTTCTTGATTCTTCCTTCAAGAGCTGAATGCTTTGGGGTGGTATTTGGAGAAGCGAGTTCGTTTGGCCTTCCTTCCTTGGCAACAAAAGTGGGGGGGATTCCTACCGCCATCCAGGACGGAAAGAATGGTCAGACTTTCCCATTGGATGAAAGTCCGGAAAAATACTGTGATTATATCGAGAGATTCATGTCGTCAAAGCAAGAATACAATAAATTAGCCCTTTCTTCATATAAAGAATATTCCGAAAGACTAAATTGGGTGTCCGCTGGTAGGAAAGTATCCGATTTAATAAAAGAATCCTGCGGCTTACCCTGAATTCCTTTTGAACCCTTTTCTGTTGGTCTTCCAACGGGATGTGAGCGTAAGAGTGGTCCGGGCAAATGGCAGCCAGAACGACCTGAAGATTCTTGATACCTACCACACACCCACCTGGCGCTGGAAAATCCTGCGGTAGCATTCACTCCCATCTAAGCCAGTCCTTATTCAGGGAGCCATGCTACTTTTCTTAACCTCCACTCGCCCCGTCGCCGAAAGTTACTAGGTTTTTTTGGGATGCCCTTTTCGCATTATCACGCAACCTGGTGTAAAAAAGCTCTCCCTGGATCTCTCACCCATCGAACAAACTCTACAGTTAACCCGTGGGAAAGCCCAATCCGTGGCCACCCAGCTTCCGCAAGACTTGGGGATCGGGAACGATGAAAAGCTGTCTGCGAATCGGAAGGATTTTCGTTACTGGATTTGCGGGGGTCTCGCCCCCGCCGACGAGGCCCTTTTGCTGAAACATAAAGATACAAGATATAACTGGATTCCCCCCTTTTGTGGGAATGCTGGTAAAACCTACCCATCATGGCACAATAAAGGCGGCTCCTTTTCAAGAGCCGCCTTTAGGAACACCTGAAATGTTTATCGAGACTCACATAAACTTCATAAACTTTTCTTTGGCCTCTTCCATCACCTCTGCCGTAATTTCCGACTGACCACGCTCCTTGACCAGGCGCTCAATTTCCCGGCGGGCCATGGGCCGTATAAAGTCGGGAATGTTATCCAATCGTTGTTGCGCTTCCGTTGTCCACTTTATACCCTCCGTTGAGGCGTTCTTGGAATCGTCCATCACCTGAAGCGTCACGGTCGTAAAGCCGCTCTTCCGGGCAAAGGTTTCCACGCTGCTCTTCACCATCGGCTGAACAAAGGATGGCAGTTTGGCCAGCTTCTCCTGGGCATCCGGGGTCCAGAGCAATTGAGTATCCGCTGGTGGAGCAGAGGTGCCTGTGGCACCCGTCGATCCCAAACCCATTTGGGCAACCATGGCCGAAAAGGGGCATCCACCTCCTTCCGAAGTGGTGCCGGGGGCACCGGCACTAGCCGGAGCTGCAGAAGCGACAGGGGCTTCTGCCGGTTGGCCACTCTGAATTTTCTCATTCAAATAGGCGGCCATCTGTCCCATGCCTGCCGAAACATTATCCTCTAAACCTCCTCGGGTCATTTCTAACGGTTTTGGCGCTTCAGTTCTTCCGCCCAACTGGACACCTAAAGAGGAGACCATCTGGGTCTCGCCGGGATTGGTCACCATTGAAAACCGCGATTGGCAGGAAGGGCATTCAAAAAAGACCCCCAATGAGCCTTCAGCGGGTTTTTCGACTTTTTCAAAAGTCATATAAGTTTCGCATTTGAGACAAACAAATTTCATATCGTTTCCCTTCTGAACGTCGGCGAAGGCCAACGATCGTTTCGAGACGTTACACTTTTCCGTCTAAAACCTGTTGATAATCCAACAATGTATGAACTTTTTTGGTAATGTCCTGATATTTTGCCGCAGTGGGATTGTCTCCATCCAGGATCGGTTCTCCTTTATCAAAAGTGCGGGCAAAATTCCGATCAAAGGGAATACGTCCTAAGAGCGGCAAACCCAATGCCTCACACATGGAGTCGGTATTTCCCTCAAATAAGGGGTTTTCTGCACCGCAGGATGGACAGCGGTACTGGCTCATATTCTCCACCACTCCCAAAATCTGAATACCCAGTTCCTGGGCATAGGCAATGGATTTTTGAACGACATTCGAGGCTACCTCGGAAGGGGTCGTTACCACCACCGCACCCGCTAAATCAGGAATGAGTCCCGCTAAGAGGGGTGGCTTATCGGCTGCCGCCCCTGGGGGCAGATCGGCCAACAAATAGTCCAATTCCCCCCAAACCATGTCGGAGAGAAACTCCCGAATCACATTCATTTCGGTCAGACCCAACCAAACCGGACTCAGGTCCATTGGACCTTTCCAACGCACGGGGGCGTTTTCTTGTAGAAGAAAATCCATGGACGCCACTTTGATATTTAAGGGACCGGTTGGCAACACCGCCCCCTCCGGGGTATCCAATAGTCCCTTCCCGCGCATGCCCAACATTTGGGGCACACAGGGCCCGTTAATATCCACATCCAGTAATCCCACCCGCTGCCCCATACGCGCGAAGGCCAAAGCCAGGTTCACGGTAGTCATACTTTTCCCCACCCCGCCCTTGCCGCTCATCACCACCACCTTACGGCGAATACCCTTCATCCGTGCCATGACCAGTTTGGTCTGGGCCGAAATCTGCTCTACCACCTTGGCATCGTCGGAATAGTGGAGTTTATTCAGAATCGTTTTCAGGTCATTTTGTTGACTCATTGTCTGCACCTAACTGTGAAAGGCAATAGGTAAAAACCAGAAAACACGGTACCACAGCATTTTTTCCAGCGTCAAACCAACCCAAAAACCATTTCCATGAAAGTCAGAAAGCCTCAATCGCCACAAAACTGGATCATTCAGTGGGGAACGGAAAATGGCCAGAAAGTAAGGAAAGGTAGAAAATGAGTTAGGAAAAATCTTGAAGTAGGGTTACCCCAAGAAATCGCAAGCGTCTGAAATATTCACAAGTGCCTTCAGCCAGGTCGGGGAAAATATATTCCAACTCCTCGAGGCAATCACGTAAAATTTCTATCCGTGCCTCATCAAGGTGATGTTCCTCAAGATAATAGGTCAAACACCCGCCGATGACCGTATCCAACGTCATGAGTTGCCCTTCATCACTTCCTAAGCCGTCTGGCCAATCAGTAGATTGATGAACCTGCCAAATTTCGTCGAGTTTCTCCCGATCACTATCCGTCATAAGACCTCAGTATCATGGCGCGTGTCGCACGGCCGCATCAGATTGGCTTCCCGCCATTCGGTCATTTATGGGGCTTTTCCCCAACCCAAGGCATCCAAGAGCAAAACAGAAAGGGCACATAACCCCAGGCCCCAGATGCGATAATCGACCAGCTCCCGCTCTAAAAACCATTTGACGATCCGCAACCGCCAACGATCTGATCCGGCATATAAGAAAATGCCCTTCGCAACCATGCTCAAGCCTACGATTATCCAAAGAGGTTGATAGGGAATCCCCTGGGTTCCCAATAACAGAACAAGGCCTAATAAGGCTGCAACTCCTCCCCATTTTATAAACCCTGGTGCCACAATCAGCGATTGTCGCAGTGTAGCGATCATTCGTTCAGGAGCGACTAACAAGGCCACTCCATCGGCCATCCATAACCCTGCAATAAAATAAAGGATAATGACAACCATGAGTCATCGAAACAACAGGCCAAAAAGGAACATTTTCAAAAAAACCCATGGAAACAATCGTTTGATTTACCTAAAGCAATGGGTTCCTTACAAATACCGGTGACCAGTCACCGCCCCTGATTCGTCCAACTCATACCATAATGGTGCACCCGTCGGAATATTCAACTCGAGCACAGCTTCTCTCGACAATTGCTCTAAATTCATGACCAATGACCGCAAGCTATTGCCATGAGCTACGACTAAGACCGTCTTATTTGCCAACAGTTCTGGGCGAATTCGATTTTCATAATAGGGAATGACTCGCTCGGCAGTATCCTTTAAACTTTCACCACCAGGGGGAGGCACATCAAAGCTTCGGCGCCAGATTTTCACCTGCTGGTCACCATATTTTTGTGCTGTTTCGGCTTTATTGAGCCCCTGCAGCTCTCCATACATGCGCTCATTCAGCGCTTTATCTTCCTCAATGGGAATTGTCGTCTGTCTAATTTCTTCCAGAACCAATCGTAGGGTTTCCTTGGCACGCAGCAACACCGAGGTAAACGCACAGTCAAATCGAAAGGCTTGAAGTTTCTTGCCCGCACCACGGGCTTCCTCCTCCCCTTTAGGGGTTAGCGGCACATCAACCCAACCCGTAAAGCGGTTTTCTAAGTTCCATTGAGATTCGCCATGACGAATTAACACCAACTGAGACATCTCTTCCCCCCCTCGTTCACTTTCGTGATTGCCTCTTCAACATTTTCAGGGCGCCTGCTTTGGCTTGCTTTGCTGCGCACCGAATCGTACCATGACCAGACTTTTTTTATCTTCTTTTTCATTACGATATGGCCTCAGACGAGCATAAATGGGAACAATTCGCAGAGTGGTGGACCATTTTGGCTGGCCGACATGGCGTCGCAGATAGAACAGAGCAGTTTTTCCGTCAAGGTCTTGGTCCCCAAAACGCCTTGGACCGGGCGGCTCAAGAAGGCGGGGACTTGGACTATATCTTATTTACGCTCATCCGGCATTGGATCCCCCCGGTCCTCCCCCCCGCCGGACAGGAACGATCCGCCAAAAACGATTCCGACTATTGGTTGGAGTCAGAACGAATACTGAAAGCCGCAGTCGGTCGACTCCGGGAACTCAAGCCCGTCATTGATATGCTTACCACACCCAGTCCGCTTGATACGCCGGCTGTCTCGACTCGCCCGGAAGTGGAGGTCGAATTAGCCAACATGTTAGAGGGTATTGCAGAAGTGGTCGGAGAGTATGGAGGCCCCGATTACACCTCAATCATCAAAAATTTCGATCCGATTCCCCTTCGTCAAACACAACCATTTAAACACAATAAGAAATATAGTGCGGAATTATGGGTGGTCTTTTTATTACGGGAACATTTTCGAAATTTGGGTTTGGGAAAAGATCGAGCTTGGAAGCTCATCGCCCAACTGGTTGATGCGGCAGATATTTTTCAATCCGACGATCAACCCCA
>DOFS01000264.1:5543-7599 GCA_003523945.1 Nitrospiraceae bacterium
GGCCAACAGGGGGACGCCAAATCTTCCGCCTACCAATCTGATTATGATTGGTTTCGAGCGTGGTTCAATTGGCAAACCACCTCAATTCAACCCCAGGGCCCTTCAGCCACCAAGAACCCCAATCCTCTTTCTTAAAAAAATTTGGGAACCGGACGTTCTTCCGTTCCACCAAGAGGTTCCTCAAGAGGTGGCCCTTGAACAATCGCCGCCGTCAACAAGACAAGCATCAACACATGCAGCACTACCCCTAACCAGAGGACATAAGGTTGAACCCCACCCTCTTCCTGAATCAGGTGTGCACGACCAGCGTCATCAAGACTGGGCAATGCCATAATACGCTGAACTTTGTCTTTCACATGCCAATAGTACAAGTAATTCGCGCTGGCACCGGCCAAGATTCTCGAGACAATTCCCACCATCACATCCCCGGTCATAAAAATCGCGAGAGCCGGGGCCACAGCGTATAACAACGCAAACATATACATCTTGCGATACAAAAACCAAAGGAACGAATCAAACAACGCGGCGGGCCAGTTCCAACTTAGGGCAAATCGTGGGCCTTGAGGAGTTTCAATATTTTCAAACTTTTCCTTGTAGTACAAAAAAGCCGGGCGCCATACCCATCCCGTCTTGACTGAAAATTGTATGGATTTACTTGGACCGATGAACGTTTCCCACAATTGGGATGGAGTTGGAGTAATCTTGGTCTCCGTAACCTCAGGATTGGCTCCTGGTGCAGACTCCGAAGAAGTGGAGGCAAGCGCTTGTCCGCACTGCCAACAAAAGTTCGCGGCATCGGGATTTTCTTGTGAACAGGAAGGGCAAGGGCGCATAGAGGTCGGTTATAGCATCCCAACTAGACCCGCACAAGTTCCGCCTGGCAGCATAAGACTCTGAACACCATCAGCCCCCCATTGTGCCCAATATGGCTGCTTAGCATTGAAACTTCCGACTGGCTCTTACATTTTGATTAAACATGTCATACACCATACGCTTAAGATCGCTCACTGGCATTGACGGTTGCTCCGAATCATGCATGCTCCAGGACCACCCACAGTTTTGGCATTGCGCTGGAACGACTGCAACCTGAAGACGATCCCTCACCACCAATCGCTTCAAACACACCCGACAAAATGGCCCTTGAACCATGGCCTGGACTTGATCATCCTCCATTTCCTCCTTCGGCACCACTCTCATTTCTAACCAAAAAGAATCGCTGAGAGTAAAGCGTAGGCCCACCCACAGGATCGACCGGGGTCGGGATACAGGTCCGTCCATGACCGAAAATGATTCATGAGACGGCTCAAGGGGATAAACAAGCGACTCCCCTTTTTCAAAACATGCCTGAAATTGATGGGGGAATTTCTCCACAGGTGTCACGGACACCTTCCTGACATGTCCCTGCTGTTCCAGACGTAAGAACTTTTCATGAATGTTCTCCAACTCTCGGACACCGACCACTCCTAATCCAGATCGAATTCTGTCCAGAAATTGTTCCAAAGCTTGCTGGAATAATCCATGATTTTTCCCCCGCACCCACAGCCCATAGCCCAAAAGTGCCGCCACCGCCCATGGAAAAATGAAAGTGAATTCCATATCACATCACCACATATCTGGTTCTTGTTCTTGTGTCGCCTATCTTTTACATATTTTTGAGTATCCTACAATTCAATTCTCATATCTATCCTAAAACGTTTTTGGTCTCCCCTACTTCAGTTTTCCCAGTCTCTCCAGTCTCTCATTTTTGGCTGGACCCTTGTCCACATTTTCGCTAAGGTTTCATCATGGCAGCAATTGATGATAGCCCACTCCTGCCCCCTTTCGATGAGGTTAAAGATGACCGGGCTCTTCTGCTCCATACCCATCGAAATTGGAGACGCTCACAGCAGACTGGAATCCCCAACAGAGGAGAATCCAAGGACGAACAGTCTACCCACGCCTCTCGACCAAATCCTCAAGATTTTTTCCAGGTTGACCTCCGCGGGGCAGATTTCCGCCATCAGGATCTTCGGAATGCCAATTTCCAGGAAGCTTACCTCCCTGGTGCGAATTTTGA
>DOFS01000264.1:7799-9715 GCA_003523945.1 Nitrospiraceae bacterium
CGAATTTTTCACAAGCCGATCTGATATGGGCGGATTTCCAGCAAGCGGACCTTCAAGGAACCGATTTCCAGCATGCGACGCTTCGCGGCGCTACTTTCGTTCGTGCACAAATCCGTGGCGGAAACTTTTTTTCCACTGACTGCTCTTGGGCTGATTTTCGAGACACTGACCTGTATGAGAGCGATTTTCAACAGGCCAATCTCAATGGAACGACCTTCCTCAATGCCCAGACAACCGGTGCAAATTTCCAAAGCAGTCTTGGTCATCACGAATCTTCTACGACTGATTCCTCCCCACCCCCTGGCGATTTGATTTTTCCTTAATGGCCTTTTCTGCGTTGTTCCATTCTGCAATCAGTCGTCTCCTGCATTCGATATAGCCCATTCACGAATAGTTTCTAGCTATCCTATGGCCGAACCGGGTGCCTGAAAAAATTTCCGCAAGACCTCATTCCGTTGGGGTTCGCGCAATTTGGCCAACGCCCGTTCCTCAATTTGTCGAATTCGCTCTCGGGTCACAGAGAATTCAAGGCCGATCTCTTCAAGAGTGGCATCCTCAAGCTCTCCAATACCAAAGCGTCGCCGAATTATATGAGCCTCCCGTGGGGTTAATGTCTCTAATAAGGAGGTCACTTTTTCCTGAAGATCCACACGTTCAGCCGAATAACATGGAGAAACAGCTGAATGATCCTGCAAGAGATCAGAAAGGGGAGAACCGTCTTCATCTCCCATGGGAGTCTCCAGGGACAGAGTCCCTTTTGTCGCTTCCAACATTGTGGACAGTTTGTCCAGGGGAATATCTACTGCGCCACTAAGTTCCTCTAATTTCGGCTCCCGCCCCATTTGCACCGCTAACCGTTCCAACGTTCGTCGCACGCGAGTCAGCACATCACACACATGCACCGGAATCCGTACTGTCCTTGACTGATCGGCCAATGCCCGGGTGACCGCCTGCCGAATCCACCACGTCGCATAGGTGCTGAACTTATATCCTCGTCGATATTCAAAACGGTCCACCGCACGCATCAGGCCGATATTGCCTTCCTGTATGAGGTCAAGCAGATCAAGCCCTCTATTCACATAACGCTTGGCGACACTGACAACCAGCCGTAAGTTCGCTTCCAACATCGCCTCCTTGGCGAAATGAAGGCGGATTTTGGCTTGATCCAATTGCCGTACCTGTGCGAGAAATTCGGGAAAGCCCATGCGCAAAACTTCTTGCTCCAAGCATATAAGGTGTTCCCCGGCTTCAAGGGCCAAGCGTTGGGAACTTGAGGTGGGCTCAACGCGAGGGTATGTGGGGGGCAGGGATTTCCGGCTCATTCCAGGTTTCTGCTCGCCACTACAAAAAGTTTCTTGGGGAGATACCCCTAAACGTTTCAACACCTCCGCAAGTTGGCGTTCCGTCGCACGAACGCGGCTTTCCACCTGTTTGGTAAACGCAGGGTGCCAATTCACTTCTTCAAGACTTTTCCACAATTTTTTTCTGATTTGACCAGAGGTTAAGACATCATGCTTTGGTGTAGAAACATTTTCATTTTTCCTCGTTATCAGAAATTCTACGCAACAACAAAGGTGGCTCAGTTGTTGAATCACTCGTTGACGAAAATCCTCATCCTCCTGCTGTTCGGCTTGGATATCTGAAATGTCAGATTCATGCTCAGATTCTATCTCCGCATCCTCTTCCTTCTCCTTCTGAACAATATGTTTGGCAGCGATATCGCCATTCAGCAATCGCTTCCGTTGTTCTTCAAGGTAATCCAACGTCATAGGCAGGGAATACAGAATCTCCAGCATACTTCGCCTGGCTTCCTCAATTTTTTTACACAGGCGAACCTCCCCCTCTCGGTCAAGCAATGCTACTCGCCCTATTTCCTTGAGGTATAAGGGAAGTTCCTTGTCACTCATTCCTGACAA
>DOFS01000263.1:0-2172 GCA_003523945.1 Nitrospiraceae bacterium
GACAATCCGCACAAACAGCAACAGGTGAGAGGGGGGGAGGAAACCCCTCTCACCTCTCAGATTGCAGGTCAATTCCCCGGGCGCCTCAATGGAACCAGACCACGACAGCAACCCTTTCATCCATCTGCGCTTGTCAAAACTCTTTTAAAACCTTCAACCTCCTATGGATTCCCTTTTTTGTGGGTCTTCTGTGAATATTCCCAGAAAGTTGCGAGGAACTGTTGCATCCGGTAGCAGTTGTCTGTAGACGGTCTTTTCGGCTCTTCCTATACTCTCCCTCGGTTAACAACTTCTTCATGTATTCGCTTGATGACTTCCTGAGGGTAGCCTGATCGACGTGTATGGCTGCAATCCTTCTGGAGTGAAGGTGCGATAGGGAACCCTGACCCCCTTGAAAGACCTTCTTCCTTCTGTGGAGAACGATCGGGATGGAGCCTGGTATCGCCTACCTCCGCTCTTCATCCCGATCTTCACGGAACTTGAAAACAACACACCTGATCTATAATCCCATACCCATGAACGAACTTTCTGACGTGATGTTCTCTTACCCTTTCATCTCCAAAGGAGGATTGTGATGCGCGGCTCCGTCATTATTTCAGGATTTTTTCTGTTCGGTCTCTTGTGTATCGGGTCCCCCGTGACCGCCCTTCAATCGGGTGGCGTAGAAATCGGCAATCTTGAAACAGGCTCTGTGACCGGTCAAGCGTTTAAGGCACTTGACGTGGACCTGGCATTTACCGCGATGGAAATTAGCGGGAAGACTGTCTGGTACCCTCCGACGGCGATCCTTAACCTTGTCGCAGGGGGAATCGGTGGACGAGCCGGACGTCCTGTATTGGTTCAAGTGACGAATAAGTTGAGCGAAGACTACACATTTCATCTCTCGGCTGACTCGGCCATGGCCGGGCCAACCTCCTTACAGACCTCTCTGACGTTAAAGCCGGGAGAAACGAAATACATCGGCATTCCGATAAGTGATCTGACCTATGTCACCGCCAACAATTTATTAATCTATAGCAATCCAGCAGAAAAGGGAGGCCTTTCCGGCCAATTACTGGTTATCCGTTAGCTCCACAGGAATACAGGAACCTCTCACAGAAAATACGCCCTGCCTGTCAGCATGAAGGCAGGGCTTTTCTGTTTAGTCGAGGAGTGCTCTCGCTCATCATTCAAAGAAAAATTTTCTCTGAACCGGCGTATCCGTGGGAGAGGACAAATACCATTCACTCATTGCCTTCTATGTTCCACCTCCCTGATTCGACTTCTAGCAAATCAGCAGGCAATACGATACAATTTTTAACATTTGTTTTTATATCCCCTGATTAGCCAACGCTTCGACTGAAGGAAGATCCCGATGATCAATACAAGACATTCCATTCATCAGATGCCTTCACCACCTGGCCTTGATTGGAAAAGAATATTCCTATGCCTTCTCTTCCTCTGGCCTTTACCGGTTTTTGGACACCAGGCGGGAAATCTTTATCATGATGCCCTTTCAGCTATTGAAGGCCAGGATTTCAAGACGGCCCAAACCTTACTCGAACAGGCAATCCAGGAATTCCCGGATTTTTCCGAAGCTCATCATCTATATGGCCTGGTGGAGTTCCAACTGACCAATCTTCCCGAACGCGCGATCCCTGCCCTGCAACACGCTATCCGCCTAAACCCGTTCTTTGCTCAAGCGCAGTATGATTTGGCGTTACTCCTTATCAAGCAAGATCTAATGGAGGAAGCCAAAAAGGCCCTTCAACAGGCGATCACCATTTATCCACGGTTCTGGGAGGCCCGGCTCACACTCGCTAAACTATTCGACCAACTGGCTCTCACAAATCAGGCTATTCAGGAATACCAAACCGTCCTTACTCAGCAACCCTTCCAGGAAGAAGCGCTCTATCACCTTGCTGCTCACTCCATGCAAACCGAAGATTTCGATCAAGCACAGTCCCTGCTCACCACATTGATGGAACATCATCCTCACCAGACGGACGGATGGTTGATGCTTGGCCGAATTGCGGAACGGCAGAATCAGCCATCACAGGCAGTCCATGCCTACCAACAAGTCATTCAAGGCAATCCGGAACATTCGGAAGCCCATTACAATCTTGGGTTTCTGTACCAACAGCAAGGAGAGCAACAAAAGGCCATCGAGCATTTTCAACGCGTCAGTGAACT
>DOFS01000263.1:2343-6313 GCA_003523945.1 Nitrospiraceae bacterium
CTCGGGGAGGCAGAACAAGCCTATCAAACAGGAATCACCTTGCAACCGAATTCTCTTGAGGGACACTTCAATCTTGGGGCTTTTTATGAATTCCACAAGAAAGATCTTCTTCAAGCCCGAACCCATTATCAGAAATATCTCGATCTTGGGGGAAAGGATGACCGAATCCAACAATTGCTTAACCAACTTGAGCAATAGATCAGCCCCCTTCCTTCAGACAATTCCTTAATTTTTTAACATCGCTCTCTTTCCGCACCTCATATCCATTGCATTCCTCAGTCCTTTCCTCCACTTCTTCTTAATACCCTATGAGCGCCGCTCTCTTTACCCGTCTCACACACTCGAGGCTCATGAGGACCAATTGCATTGACTCGGTCCATGTTCCTGGCTCATTAGCTGGAACCCACTGACCTGATATGGTCTAGAGGAAGCAAATAAATCAGCCTTTTTCTCGAGAAAATTTCGTTCACAATACTCAGGAAGTATTACCTTTCAAAAACAACAACACACAAAATCAGAAAAGCTGGGAATTTCGATAATATTTCCAAATGGCAAGTTTTTCCAAATTCCGTCGATATTTTCCTACTGAAGATTACCCGCTTTCGAGTCGAAGCAAAATGAACGAGTGGGCGAGAGGTGTGTCAAGTTTTTGATCCTCTTACCTGGGGGGGAAATGAAAAATGGGACGCTATTCAATCAAGGGGTTAGGGAATCCGTTACGCAACCAACAAGGCGCTTACATTCTGATTACAGGAATCACGGTCGTTGCCCTGTTTGGGTTTGCAGCCTTGGGGATTGAAGTTGGACGTTGGTATGCCATCCAGGGAGAAATGAGTAAAGCGATCGATGGGGCCGCCTTTGCAGGAGCCAAAAATGTTAACAATCCGAATATTGTGGACCTTCACGGGTTTGTCGAGGAGGTGGCTCAAGCTAACTTTCCTCCGGGACTGCTAGGGACTGACACACCAACCTTTTTGGTTGCCGACGACGGAAACGGGAAAATTACGGTGCAAGGCTCAACGAATTCGCTAAATTCTCTCTCGAAAGTGGTTGGAAGTGGCCACGCTACGACCGCTATTGCTGCGGACGGATCTGCTAAACTTCGCAATGCGGAAATCGCCCTGGTTCTAGACGTTTCCGGGTCAATGGGAGGCAGCCCCATAGCCGACCTGAAAGAGGGGGCTAAAAACTTTGTTGAAAACTTTTCCGATCAACAGGCCGATAACAGATTTGCCTTGATAACCTTTGCCTCAGGGGTCCAAAAACCTTTTAATATGGACCATGGGTATGTTTCCCCCATCACCTCAGCCATCAATGGACTTGGGGCGTCAGGGGGAACGAATGCCGAAGATGCCCTCGCTCAAGCCCTTGCCCTCCCGTGGTCGGATCAATCCGGCGTTCCCGCGAATGAACGAACCAAACAAGTCGTCGTCTTTTTCTCTGATGGGAATCCCACAGCTTTTCGGGGCCAGTTTAAATATAACAATACTGTCTATGATGGTGTCGCCGCACTTGGTGGTGCACAAGTGTGGGATCATTTGCAAAAACCGGACAAACAATTCGATACGTTTAGTGTGAATAGAGTGCACATTACCGGGGACGGAAAAACCTCTGGTAGTACCTCCTGTCCATCTGTCAACTCTAGAGGGCTTAATACTAAATTAAACGTGAGATGGGACGTCTTTACCGATTCCACCTATGGCTTGAATAGCTATGGCCCCATGTCCGGTTACGGCTCCCAACAATGTAATATTTCCCAGACAGCATTGGCCGATTATCTGACACATCTCGCAACACAGATGGCAATTGATAATGCCGCAGCCATCAAAGCGCAGGGCATTGAAATCTATACCATTGGATTAGGTGACGTCGATCCGGCATTTCTCGGAACGCTCTCCAGCGGGTCAGACTTTGCCTACTACACCCCTGATTCATCAGAACTGGAGGGAATTTTCCAACAGATTGCCAATATCCTCAAACTCGTTCTTATCAGTTAGCACCCCAAATGACAGACACGGCACGCGTGACTGAAATGATGGGTCCCTATGCAGGAGGATTCCCCAATGGACGGTTTAATCAAATCTTTTCGAAAACTAAAATCTCCTTTGCAGAACGAGTCCGGTATCTCCGCCGTTGAAGTGGGGGCGACCATGCTCGTGTT
Organism: Nitrospiraceae bacterium; assembly: GCA_003523945.1. Classification (GTDB taxonomy): domain Bacteria; phylum Nitrospirota; class Nitrospiria; order Nitrospirales; family UBA8639; genus Nitrospira_E. The sequence goes on from DOFS01000263.1 coordinate 4,505, forward strand.
TCTCATCGCTCTTTTCGCCGTAGCAGAAATGGGTTGGTTTTTCGTACATCAAAACACTCTCACTTCTGCGGTGAGAGAGGGAATTCGGGTCGGAACCGTTGGCGCAACATCGGTAGATGGCGACGGAAATACCTTATCCCGCGAAGATTCAATTAAACAAGCGATTCAAGACAGTGCGGCCAGTGTGATGGACATCAACCCGTCAGATATTTTCATTTTCCCTGTTGATGCCGATTGGACCGATCCCGATGACCCGGCCGTTGTGGGAACCGCAAGCGCGGGTGGTGCCGGAGCATTTATGCGGGTCCGAGTGAATTTCACCCATCAATTCTTTACACAATTGATAGGTGGGTTTTTCGGATCAGGGAACTCCATAGTCATGTCGTCCGAAGGGACCTACCGCAATGAAAACTTCATCCTAGGAGGCGGCTCATGATGGCATCCTTTCTACAGACTGTGCGGAATGAACATGGAACCGCTTCCATCGAACTCGCCTTTTCCCTCATGATCTTCCTCTTCGTCGCGTTTGGCATTGTCGAATACGGAAGCATCATCAATGAACGCAACGCGCTTACCCAGTTATCAAGAGAAGGGGCAAGCTTGGCTTCACGAAACTTGACGACCTCCCAGAATATGATGGACCTTCTCGCCTCAACCAATAATGCCCTGGACTTTGCAAACCAACCATCCAAATATCGTATTTACCTGGCCCAAATCACCGCTGGGACCCCTGGAAATAATAACCCGACCTGTGCAGTCTCGGAGCGGGGAGGATTAAGTGGCTCCGGTGTCACCCCTCCGGCGCTTCCGAACTGTGACTTACCACAAAATCTTTTCGACTATTTGGTCTACGTTCCCGGTACAGGTGCAACAGTACAACAATTTACCGTAGTAAAGGTCTATTATGAACATGACCCAATTACCCCTCTGGGGGCATTAGCTACTCAATTTGGATGGGGGGCAGGCGCCGTGGGGAACAGTGTGACCTTATTCAGCCAAGCAATATTTTAACTGATGAGGTTCTGGAGTCTGTCCAGGATCATTTCCTCACTGCATTTATCTAAATAATTGGAAAGACAGCTGGGCACTAACCAGCAGCAGTAGTAAGCGGGGGGATTGGACACATGCTTCTTGGTCGTCTTCTTCGCTTTCACTCAATCCATTCAGAAGACATGAAACACCCGTTGGGAAACAGCATTACCTTCCGGACTTTCAGATAATTCTTTCTGAGTCGAATACTGACTACCCTTCACCGAACACACAAGCACCCCTCTCCTTGCCCATAGCAGGATAATGCCCCTCACCAGATACCCCACAACGTTACCAGTTTCCCTACTTGAACGTGGTCGCCCTCATCCCCGTCCTCTAACAAGGCTGTTTATTGTGGATTGAACACCTTGAAAATCTGTCGAATCCACGCGAATAGTAAAGAACCGCTCTGCCTCCGTTAAGGGCTCCTCCTTCTCCGTTTGTACTTCCATGACTTCTATCGTAGCGTCAGAAGCATCTGTCCGTTGTCCGGCACGGCATGCTATTCGCTTAGCCAACACATCCTTTGGCGCCCAGACATCTAATATGACAACGGGCACGTCACAATCATGGGCGAGTTGGCTGAATGACTCTCTTTGGGCGGCCTCAAGAAAGGTGGCATCCACAACGACGGGATAGCCCGCCTGTAACATCGTGTTAGCAAGGTCCCGTAGCCGAGCATAGGTTGTTTGAGTCATGGCTGATCCGTACAAGCTCGCTGAAATCCCCTGATTCAGGACTTTCCCAGATTGTTTGGCATGGATCCGTTTACGTTCCACA
>DOFS01000262.1:0-800 GCA_003523945.1 Nitrospiraceae bacterium
TTTAAGGTATAAGGATCCGGGCCGACCCAGGAGACCGGGTGGTAGCGTTGGACTTCTCGATCCACATAGGCTAGCGGAATTCCTTCCGACATGGCCGAGCGAATTCCCGTGATCACCGGTTGACAGGGATCAATCGGCACATAAGAGCAGCCTGATGTCCCATCGTCATTCTTTTCTGGAAGCACGACAAGGCTGATGACAGGCAATTGGTCAACCCCCTCTTCCACGAGGGTTTGAACAGATGGGGGAAGAGGAATGGCCACACAATCAATCGGTCGCGACACGATAATTTCGCGCACAATATGAGCCATATCTCCGCTTCCATGCACCACAGGCAAAACCTGAATTTTGGGAGATAGAGCAAAGATCGTATCGGGGGTTAACGCGGCGAGAGTCATTGTGTGTCGTGAAGGGAAAGGTGTGGACCTTTCCCACTCAAGAATTAGAGGATGGGCCGTTCATCATGGTCGACTCTGCCTACACGGAGGGGAAGCCTACTGGTCAGGGTGCAGGGGATGGTCTTCTTCAAAAAAGAAATCCCCTAATCCTTTCGGAAGGGCTTGCCCGTGCAGAGTTTGGGATCGGCGTTTCGCAAGCACCTCCAGATCCCGCGCTTCCTCTCCCAAAACATTCACCAGAGCTTCCCGCCACGCCGGGTCACGGGCAACGGGATGGTTAGGGTCTTGTCCCATCCGTTTCATGGCGTATTGCACCATGTGCATGCCGTCACGAATTGAAAAGGGGAGATCCAGTTGATGCGCTTTCTGAAGGAAGTTAACTGTGAGCGTGATCAACTCCGC
>DOFS01000262.1:995-4128 GCA_003523945.1 Nitrospiraceae bacterium
ACTTTCAGCGTCGGTTGCAGGCGGGACAGGATATAATCCGGCACCTCATAGGTCGACGCATCTTCATTCATAGTGACACAACACCGGAAATTCTCATGCGCGTGAATCTGGATACCCGCCACCACAGAATCGACTGAGCGTCGATGATCCAGCAATGAGGCAAGTGAGGCCCAGCTTTTTTCATTCATCCGGTTGCCTTCATCAAGAAGACAGACATTGCCGGTCAACATGGCCGTGACTAAGGGTGAGGCATGATAGGTAATCGTCCCTCCCTCAGAAATGACCGGGGAGACGAGGAGATCCTCCGGTCTGGTATCTGCGGTGCATTGATAAATAAAGAGTTCCTGCTTCCGTTCCTGGGTCGCGGCCATGGCGAGCGTGGTTTTCCCCACCCCGGGTTGTCCGACAATTCTTGGTGATAAGGGCACATCTTTTTCATCAACGATAAACCAACAGGCGAGCAGTTGGCGTAAAATGTCCTGATCGCCCATCCAGGCTTGTTGAAGTGTTAGCGGGCGAGCCAAACGAAGGGCAACGTGTCCGATGTGTAGCACCGAGGGATCTGCAGAATGTGAAAATGGAGAGGTCATAGAAAAATGACGAAGGCAATCTGTAGGTGAAATTATCACAGGCATTTTTCTATGGTCAATGAATCGCGATGTTCCATAAGTTTTACTGGCATGCAAAACCGGTTGTTTGACATTATCCCTATTCCGAATTATTGTGTAGCAAAAGGTGACTAGATCGTCAGGATCTTTGCCTTATCGTTCTTGACCATTGTCCCTATGGAAGGGATATATATGAACCTCAGGGGAGGAGGAATGCGTAACATGGCGCAACCATTGTTCGGGGGAAGTCAGGTAGATTCCCAGCCAGCTGGCTTGGGTCGATACCTGAAAGTTGTGGCTGGCGTGCTGGTCTGTGGTGGGTTCCTGACCGGATGTGTCAGCACAGAAAAGTTCGAAGCGGAGAAGGCGCGTGCTTTAAACTTTCAGCGTCTCTTAGCCCAGGAAGAAAAACGGACCGGTGAGTTAAATGTGAAGTATCAAGACACACAGCGGCAAATGGGGTCATTGGAATCCCAAAATCGCGATTTAAATGCCGAATTAGAGGCATTACGGGACCAACTGAATCGTTCTCACGATGAACTATCACGCGTCCGTGAGGGAGGGATGGGAAAAACAGATGATTTAAAGCTTTCCGAACCCTCAATCTCTGAATTTGGGTTGAATGATCTGGACTTTAAAGATTCGGATTTGGCGAAACTTGATTCGGATTTGGACCTGGGTAACGAGATTCCTTTGGATTCGCCGATTATGGAAACACGGGGAAGTGATGGTGAAGGATTGCATACGGTGTCCAAGGGAGAGACTCTCTATCGTATTGCCAAAGAATACGGAGTGTCGGTTCAGGATCTCAAAGCCTGGAATAACCTGGCGGATAACACCATTCAGGTTGGACAAAAACTTATCGTCAGCGGGCAGTAATTTCCCTTCAATTTATTCCTGAAGATAAAGGTCGGAATGCCAAGGAAGGCGGTTTCCTTTGGTTCCGGCCTTTTCTTATTCTCCCCTCACAAAGACATTGGTTTCAAAGACGCTTTCGTTGACACCCCCCAGGACGTATGCTACCGTCAAACCCATGAAAAACGCTTATTATTCAGTGAGTTTTGATGATTTTTGCCAGCTCGCCTCTCAAGGAAACCTTGTGCCAATCTTTCGAGAAATTATGGCAGATTTCGAGACGCCTGTATCGGCATTTTCCAAAATCAATACAGGAGCCAATGCGTTTTTGTTTGAAAGCGTTGAAGGGGGAGAAAATTGGGCGAGATATTCCTTTCTAGGAAGCCACCCATCGGTCCTGTTGTGGGAAGAGAATGGAGAAGTCGTCACCCAACACGGCCGAAAACAGCACCGGGTCCCGCTACGGGAAAACCCGCTGGACCATATTCAGGAGACCATGGCAGAGTACCGCCCGGTTGTCGTTCCCGGATTGCCCCGATTTGTAGGCGGTGCAGTTGGTTATTTAGGGTATGACGTTGTCCGCTCATTTGAACCGATTCCGTCTCGGGCCAAATCCGGAATCAAAACCCCACTTTTTGCGTTTTGCATTACTGACACCCTGCTCATTTTTGACAATGTCGCCCATACCCTCAAAATCGTGGCAAACGCCCATATTACTTCCACAAAGAAGACCGAGCTTCGCCGGACCTATCAGGATGCCATCCATCGGATTGAATCCATCATTAGCAGGCTTCATAAACCTCGACGGCGACCCACGGCCCCCACTCGACGCGGCCCCCTTAAATTTCAATCGAATATGACTCAGGCGGACTTCGAAAAAATGGTGTTACGGACCAAGGAATATATAGAGGGTGGCGATATCATTCAGGGAGTCATGTCCCAACGATGGCAGACCACCATTCACACCGATCCTCTGGAGATTTATCGAGCCTTGCGGGTGCTCAATCCTTCACCCTACATGTTTTATTTACGAATGGCCGGGATCGAACTCGTCGGATCCTCTCCGGAAATCCTTGTGCGATGCGAAGAAGGCAGCATTGTGGTGAGACCTATTGCCGGGACCCGTCCCCGTGGCCGGACGCCACAAGCGGACGAGGCTTTGGAACAGGATCTCTTATCGGACCAGAAAGAATTAGCCGAACACGTCATGTTGGTAGATTTAGGCCGGAATGATGTGGGCCGGGTAGCCAAAGCAGGAACCGTCACGCTTGAACGGTTCATGAAAGTGGAACGATACTCCCATGTCATGCATATTGTCTCTCAAGTCAAAGGAGAATTAGATCCTCAATACACCGCATATGATGTCATGAAGGCGTGTTTTCCCGCGGGTACCGTGTCCGGGGCACCGAAAATCCGGGCCATGCAAATCATTGAAGAATTGGAACCCACCCGTCGGGGGCCATATGCCGGTGCAGTCGGGTATTTTAGCTTTTCCGGGAATATGGACACCTGCATCAATATTCGCACGGTCGTCGTCCAAGGACAAAAGGCTTACATTCAGGCCGGTGCCGGAATTGTTGCCGATTCTGACCCCACCCGTGAATATGAGGAAACACAAACAAAGGCCGGAGCCATGATGAGAGGTATTGAAATGGCTGAGCGCGGCCTAG
>DOFS01000262.1:4315-22599 GCA_003523945.1 Nitrospiraceae bacterium
CTTGTCCAATATCTGGGAGAGTTGGGAGCCGACCTACAGATTTTTAGAAATGATGCCCTGACGATCAAAGACATTGAACGCTTGGCCCCCGAGCGAATTTTAATTTCACCGGGCCCCTGCACTCCCAAAGAGGCGGGAATTTCCGTTGAGACAATCGAGCATTTTGCCGGCCGCCTCCCCTTATTCGGTGTCTGTCTCGGACATCAATCTCTGGCTTACGCCTTTGGGGGACAAATCGTTCGGGCTCCCCGACTCATGCACGGAAAGACCTCCATGGTTCATCATGATGGAAAAACAATTTTTGAAGGCCTGCCGAATCCTTTTGAAGCCACTCGATATCATTCCTTAATCGTCAAGCGTGAAAACTTGCCTGCCGATTTTGAAGTTTCGGCCGAAACCGTGGAAGGCGAAATTATGGGACTCCGCCATAGGCCAACCGGAGCGGAAGGCGTGCAATTTCACCCTGAATCAATTTTAACCACTGCAGGGATGGATCTTTTGGGGAACTTTTTATCACTGCCTGTCTGCTCTGCAACCGACCACTAAATCCGCGACCTCCCAGTCCACTGTTTATGAGAATGTTCAGATGTCCATACTCAAAAACCATATTGCCAAATTAGCCGAAGGCCTGGACCTCTCAGAACAGGAGGCGGAAGAAGCCATGCGGGAAATAATGCAGGGAGGGGCCACGGAAGCTCAGATTGCAGGCTATTTGATGGGATTGCGCATGAAAGGCGAGACCATCGATGAAATCACAGGATCCGTTCGAGTTATGCGCGAGCTGGCCATTCGTATCCCGATTACCGACCCTCAGGTGGTGGATACATGTGGAACCGGTGGAGACAAAAGCCTCACGTTCAATATCTCCACGGCTGCCGCTTTTGTCGTGGCTGGAGGGGGGATGACCGTTGCCAAACATGGCAACCGGTCCGTGTCGTCTCGATCAGGGAGTGCAGATGTCTTAGCCGCGCTTGGCGTGAATATCGACCTGTCTCCTGAAAAAGTTGCAGATTGCATCAATGAAATTGGAATAGGGTTTCTCTTCGCCCCCCTCTATCACGGGGCCATGAAACATTGCGCCAAACCTCGAGGAGAACTGGGGATCCGTACGTTGATGAACATTATGGGACCGTTGGCCAATCCGGCCCGGGCCACGATTCAGATTCTTGGCGTCTATGATCAAGCCCTTACCGAAAAATTGGCTCAAGTTCTTTTACGGTTAGGAACACAACATTGCTTTGTTCTCCATGGGATGGACGGATTAGATGAAATTTCATTAACCGGTCGTACAGCGATTGCTGAAGGAAAAAAAGGAAGAGTGCTGAGCTATTCCATCGGTCCGGAAGATTTCGGTCTCCACCCGATTTCGCCTAAAGAACTCCTGGGAGGCAACCCGGAAGACAATGCCCAAATCATTCGTGATATTTTTCGAGGGCGAAAGGGACCCAAGCGGGATATCGTTCTGATGAATGCCGCTCCGGCCTTTATCGCCTGTCAGAAGGCGACATCGCTGCAAGAAGGGTTCGAAGAAGCTGGCCGTGTCGTGGACAACGGAACCGCGTTTGAAAAATTGGACAAATTGATCTCCCTGACCAAAGAGCTGGCAGCATGATTCTTTCTCGTATCCTTGAACATAAAAAAGCCGAATTGCGGCGAAAACAGAGCCGTGGCTATCTGGCTGAGCTCAAGGGCCGCATTGTTGATCGATCCCGGCCACTGGGTTTCATTCAGGCCTTAGAAGCAGGATTGACCGCGACGGCTCCGGCACTCATTGCCGAAGTCAAAAAAGCCTCGCCCAGCCAAGGGTTGATGCGTCCGGAATTTCAAGACCGGTTCGAGCCCGTCACCATTGCTACTCAGTATCGTGATTATGGAGCGAGTGCCCTATCCGTTCTGACAGACCAGGATTTCTTTCAAGGGGACTTGGAATATTTACACAATGTGAAAACGGAGGTTGGACTTCCCACCCTCAATAAAGAATTTATGGTCGAGGAAATTCAGTTTTATGAAGCACGGGCCTATGGGGCCGACTGTGTCTTACTGATTGCGGCCGCGTTAGATCGATTTCAGCTGGAAGACTTTTTCACGCTCGCACAGGAATTGGTGCTTGATGTGCTTATTGAAATCCATGATGAACGGGAATTGGATACCGTGCTTGAACGGGTACCCTTGGCACGACTCATTGGCATCAATAACCGGGATTTGAAAACTTTTCAGACTGATTTGAGTGTCACCGAGCGACTTGCCAAACGAATGCCGACAGACACACTCATCGTTAGTGAAAGTGGAATCCACACTCGGGAACATGTCGTGCGGGTATTGGAAGCGGGGGCAAAAGCCATGTTGATCGGAGAGTCATTGTTGCGCGCAGATTCCATTCAAGCCAAAATTCAGGAATTATTATATCCCCCGGTATCTTCAAAAGAGGAAGTGCCCACTACGCGTTGGGTCTAGATTCGATTATAAATATAGATGGGGCATGCTCCGTCCTTTTCATCCAAAAAACAAAGAAACATGCAGAGATTCCGGCAAGGACAAAGCGGAGGAAGAGCATGAAGAAAAAGGCCTCAGTCATCGCAAATTTTTGATAAAACGGGAAATGCACCGATGACCCCTAAAATAAAAATTTGTGGCATCACGAATCAGGAGGATGCCGACATAGCGGTACAGGAAGGGGCGGATGCTTTGGGTTTTGTGTTTTACGCCCAAAGCCCTCGATATGTGCAACCGGTCGTCGCACAACACATCATTGCCGGCCTCCCACCTTTTGTCCTACCGGTTGGAGTGTTTGTCAATCACGATCTCAACATGGTAAAGCAGGTGTTCGATGATTGCGGGCTGGCTTTTGCCCAACTTCACGGTGACGAATCTCCCGGTTTTTGTGAAGCATTACAGCGTCCGGTGCTACGCGCCATTCGGCTGAGGGACAGAAGCAGCTTTCTCGCCTTGGCAGAATGGAAAGGACGGATAGGGGTCAGAGGATTTGTCCTGGATGCCTTTTCAACTACCGCATACGGTGGAACCGGGGATACCAGCGATTGGTCGCTTGCCGCTGAAGTGGCCAAAGTCGCACCCATCTTGTTGGCAGGCGGATTAACCTCTGAAAATGTGGAAGGAGCCATTCGACAAGTTCGCCCTTATGGGGTCGATGTGAGTAGTGGTGTAGAACTAAGTCCCGGGCGCAAAGATCCGGCAAAAATTCGGGACTTTATCCAATCGGTTCGTCTTGTGTGTTAGCTGTTCCATCGCTATACTCTTTTCTTTTTCATTCCACGTGTAAATTAAATTCCATGCCAACCATCCCTAACAAACACGGGCGTTTTGGGCAATTCGGAGGCATGTATGTCCCCGAAATTCTGATGCCGGCCATCCATGAATTGGAACAGGCGTATCGCGCAGCCAAACAGAGCCGGGCATTTCAACAAGAGCTTCGGGATTGCTTGAAACATTTTGTCGGTCGTCCAACCGCACTTTTTTTTGCCGAGCGTTTAACGAAAACGCTTGGTGGAGCCAAAATTTACCTTAAAAGAGAAGATCTCTGTCATACCGGTGCGCATAAGATCAACAATACGGTCGGACAAGCTTTGCTCACCAGACGAATGAAAAAGAAACGTGTCATTGCGGAAACTGGAGCCGGGCAACATGGGGTGGCGGTCGCGACCGTGGCGGCGAAGTTCGGCTTGGAGGCCGAAATCTACATGGGCACCGAAGATATGGAACGCCAGGCGTTGAATGTCTTTCGCATGCGGTTACTCGGCTCAAAAGTGACGGGAGTCGATGCCGGAAGCCGCACGCTCAAAGACGCCATTAGTGAAGCGATGCGTGATTGGACAACTAATGTAAGCACCACTCATTATTTGCTTGGATCGGTCTTGGGCACTCATCCCTACCCTATGATGATTCGAGATTTCCAATCCGTGATTGGTCGAGAAACCCGCAAGCAAATCCTTGCCCTGGAAGGTCGATTGCCTCACTGCCTCGTTGCCTGTGTTGGCGGTGGGAGCAATAGCATTGGGTTGTTTTATCCGTTCGTCAAAGATACCAAAGTCCAAATGATCGGGGTGGAAGCTGGTGGGCACGGGATACAAAGCGGGAAACATGCCGCGCGCTTTGCAGGAGGGAAACCCGGCGTCTTACATGGAACGATGACCTATCTCCTTCAGGATCAGGATGGACAAGTCAATCCCACACATTCAGTGTCTGCGGGATTAGACTATCCGGCGGTGGGACCTGAACACAGCTACTATCATGAAGCAGGACGAATCCGGTACACCTCCGCGACAGATGCTGAAGCCTTAACCGCTTTCGACCTACTCGCCCGGGAGGAAGGCATCATTCCCGCCCTGGAAAGTGCCCATGCCGTTGCGGAAGTTATCAAGTTAGCGCCAACGATGAAAAAGTCACAAATTATAATCATGAATCTCTCCGGGCGCGGAGATAAGGACGTCCAACAATTAGCTAAAATGCGAGGCATTCCTCTGTAGTCGATGGGATGGCCCATGTGTCTCCATGTTTAAAGGGGCACGCAAGAGGACGGGATCCGGCATCCGTGAAATCTTCTGATATGAGCAATCGCATTCAAGCCACATTTTCACAACTCCAGAAGAAGGGGGAAAAAGCCCTCATCCCCTATATTATGGCTGGTGATCCGACCTTAGCTATGACCGAAGCTCTTGTTTTAGCTTTGGAGCAGGGCGGTGCCGACCTGATCGAGTTGGGTGTGCCATTTTCCGATCCAATCGCCGATGGTCCTGTAATTCAACAAGCTGCAGAACGGGCCCTTCATTCTGGAACCACTCTTAAAAAGATCCTGGCCACGGTCGCGAATCTGAGAAACAAAACGTCCATTCCCCTCATTTTGATGACCTATTACAACAGTCTGATGGCCATGGGGATCAAAGATTTTTGTACCAATGCCGTTCAAGCGGGCATCGATGGAATCATTGTTCCTGATTTGCCACCGGAGGAATCTACCCTCCTCTATCAGACCGCTCAGGCTGCGGGGGGACCTGTGAGTATTTTCCTCCTGGCTCCCACCAGCACGGCGGAACGACGCCGGGCCGTAATACAACGTTCACAGGGATTTATTTATTATGTCTCCCTGACCGGTATTACCGGTGCCAAACTGTCCGATCTCAGTCAGGTGCGCCAAAGCGTCCAACAGCTTCAACGTACCTCGCGAAAGCCTGTGGCAGTGGGATTTGGGATTGCATCCGCTGAGCAGGCCAGGGAAGTTGGACAATTTGCGGATGGAGTCATTATTGGAAGCGCCCTGGTTCGACACATTGCTGAACACCATGCCGCCTCGACATTTCTCACCGACATCCAGGGCCTGGCACAACAATGGAAATCCGTTCTCTTGCCCGTCACGCCAACACCATCGTCCACACAACCTCAGAAGACGTAAATGGTCCTTCCCCTGTTTTTTGGACACCTGGTTTAGCCGCAATAGCCTGTTTCTCACACTCGGCGGGAGTCAGATAGCCGAGAGCAGAACGGGGTCGCTGCCGATTGTAAAAGACTTCGATCTATTCCAACATTTCGGCTCAAGCCTCCTAAGGGTGTAATAATGCCTGCCATACATGAGTTCTACTTTAAGAGTGGGAAGAAAAATTCGGCCACTGCGTTATCACAACAGTTCTCCTTCCGGCTCATGCTGCACTGATGCCAGGGGCTTTGATAAAGCCTGAAAAGCCTGTCAGGCGTATTGGAGGCCCTGATCAGAATGGTGACTCAGGCCAGAGCCTGGCTTCCCGTTTTCGATCGCCATCATGAACGTATCGCGATCATTCCCTGCAAAGTCATCCATCGGTTCATAGCCCAGCCCATGACTTTCCGAAGGGATAATTCAGCGTGACCTCGAGATACAAACTTCTCGAGTCGGGATATACGTCAGATCTGACACCAACCAGCGATTGGGTTGGCTACCGTAAATTCCCGTTCCAACAAAACAAATCCTTTTTACCTAGGGCGGGTAGTCTTTGCCGGGTGTCGATATTCACACGGCATCAAAAGCTCGGGACTTATCCGGTTTTTTAAGGTTTTTATTCATTTCGTGAACATGATTTTTTGGCACGGTTCTTGGTCTAGTTTGGTAGAAGTACAGTCGGGGAAACATTCATACTTAACAAGGGGTTGTTCATGGGTGAAGCCGAATATTTAGACCAAGAAGATCAGGAAAAAGCGGTAGAAATTCGAATTGAAGATGTCATCTATCGCTCAGATGAAAGCCCGGCGGTCGTGCTGACGATCAAACGAACCTGTTCCCTGAGTGGAGAATGTAAAGTCGGCCATGTCACCTTGGGACATGAAAATACCCTTCGTTTATATTTGGAAACCTAATCACGCACGCACATTCAAATTCTCACACATTTCTTTGTTATGCTCTCAGGAGGGTTAGTGAACTAGGTTCCTCGGTTTGCCGACTCTTTGGTCTTGTCCAGGACTCACCTTCCCATTCCCCAAGTTATTGCCAATCAATTCGGGCTTGATTTGAAAACGAACAATGGGTCGCATGGCCTAAGCCTTCTCCCAAACAGGCGGACAGGGAGTTTTTAAGAACGAACCAGTTTTTTTTTAAATAGCCCTAACTGGTAATCTCAATAATTTCTGGAGTAAGGCCGGTATCCGATAAATGAAGGCGGGCCACGGTAATCGGAAGTGTAAATCGACGAGGGCCAGCGCTTCCCGGATTGAGGTAGAGTATGCCCTGGCGTATTTCCGTAGAAACACGATGGGAATGACCGTAAATGACGGCGTTAAATTCCGAGGCGACAGGATCTACATCCAGGTGATCCAGTTCATGCAAGACATAAAAAAAATACGATCGATGCGCGACCGCATTCGTCAAGGGAATCTGTGCTGCCCAAGCGTCATGGTCATTATTCCCACGGACCGCGATCACCGGAGCGATTTTCTCCAGGGCCTTCAGGACGTCAGAGTTCCCGATGTCTCCTGCGTGGATAATCAATTCCGCACCGGCCAAAGCCTCGATTACTTGAGGGCGAACAAGCCCATGCGTATCAGAAATAACACCGATCATATTCTTTCTCTTTTGATGCCCTCATCTTGAAAATTAAGATTCTTTTGCCGGTCGATCACCCGTTTTCAAACAATCACCGTACTGACTTTGGCGGCACTCCGGGCACAAACCATGGGTAAATTTGGCAACGGACCGATCACTGATAAATCGTTCGAGGGGTTGCCATGTATCCTTTTCGTCACAAATCTTTTTGCAAAAACTCTAATTAGGCCTTTGACAGCATACTAGCATATGCCGGATGCCGAGCATGGCGTGGTGAGTCGAAATATCCTGCCCGCGTGGCTCTCTGTCTGGAGGGACCCCAGAGACAATTGAGAGGTCTGATATCCGCAGGCATCCAGGTCGTGTAACTCAGACAACAGGAGAAAGACTGCCCCTACTCCTGCAACCTGACCATCTCGGGGTAAAAGGCCTGCACGGCCCTCTGGATTCGCTGTTCCAGGAAAATTGACTGAGGGAGTTCCAGGTTCCGGAGAGGCGCATATGATTCGTCAACAACGTCTTGTGTAGGCGAAGAGTCAGGTATGGATAGCGCTAACCAATGGAAATGGTATAGTGAGAGATATGACGGTCACGGTTGTAAGGGCTGCGGCGCACTGTCGCAGCCTTTTTTATCAAGAAACCACCATGCCAGGGAATCAAGATCCGTTCCTTAGACGAATCTCGTCTCCATGAACACCAAGGTCACATGACACATCCCGAAAGGTAAGAGAGCCAGTGAAACCCTCCCATCCTGTTTTCGACCACGGGGATGAACTGAAAGAGAGTCCCCTCTTCCAACAACCAAGTAATGGCCAGACAAGACCACCCACGTTATTTATCATATTTGGTGCCCAGGGAGATCTTACGAAGAGAAAATTAATTCCCGCGTTATACAATCTGGCCTCAAGCCATCATCTTCCCCAAGAATTTGCCATACTGGGGATAGATGGAATCCCGATGCATACCGATGACTTTCGCGAAAAGATCCGTCAGGACATTCAGGAATTGTGTCCCCATTCCAACGACGCCACCATCAAAGAGTGGCTCCTTGATCGCCTGTATTATCTTTCAGGGGATTTTCGGGATCCTCAGACTTACGAACGTCTTCATGCCCTGCTGACACAATTAAACACCACACACGGGACCCAGGGTAATTATCTCTATTACATGGCCACCGCTCCGACCTTTTTCTCGGAAATCGTCCAACAACTTGGCGCTAAAGGATTGGTGGAGTATCGGAAAGAATTTTCTCGCCGAATTGTCATTGAAAAACCATTCGGCCATGATTTGCCCTCGGCCCGGTCGCTAAATCAAGCCCTGCGGCAGGTGTTGGATGAAAGTCAGATCTACCGGATCGATCATTATCTCGGCAAAGAAACAGTTCAAAATATTTTGATCTTTCGTTTTGCGAACGGCATTTTTGAACCCATCTGGAACCGTCAATATATTGATCATGTCCAAATCACGGTAGCCGAAACATTGGGGGTAGAGCATCGCGGGGCTTATTATGAAAAAGCCGGTGCGCTCCGCGACATGGTGTCAAATCATCTTTTACAAATTTTGGCATTTGTGGCGATGGAACCACCCAATACGTTTGATCCCGAGGCGGTCCGGAACGAGAAAGCCAAGGTCCTCCGGGCTATCCAGCCGATGAATCCTGTAGAGGTCTTACAATCCACAGTAGCCGGGCAATATGAAGCCGGATCAATCAACGGGCACAGTGTCCTTCCCTACCGAACGGAAAAAGATGTCGATCCAGCCTCCCTCACTGAAACGTTTGCGGCAATGACCTTGGGCATTGAAAGTTGGCGCTGGGAAGGCGTGCCCTTTTACCTACGAACCGGAAAACGGCTCCACACACGGGTCACAGAGGTAGTCATTCAATTTAAATCTGCTCCGCTGATGTTATTTCGTAAGACTCCCGTGGACCGCCTCACGCCGAATGTGCTGGTCATTCGTATCCAACCGGACGAAGGCATCTCCTTGAGTTTTGGGGCCAAAATTCCCGGACCCAAGGTCCAGGTAGGAACGGTGGATATGGATTTTCAATATGCGGAATATTTCGGTGATGCCCCGAGCACGGGCTATGAAACACTTCTACACGACGTGATGGCTGGAGACGCGACACTCTTCCAGCGAAGCGATAGCGTCGAAGTCGGCTGGAGTGTCGTCGATCCCATTGTGAAAGTGTGGGAGAGTCTTGGCTCACATGCCATTCGTCCCTATAGCTCGGGTAGCTGGGGACCGCCGGAAGCCGATGCCTTGTTGGCCAAGGACGGCCGTATGTGGAGAAATCACGGATAATCAGATCCTTCATGAACAGCACAGATGAACCGGATCTTTCAAAGGATCAAAGATTTTCAGCACCCCCCGTCGGGGACAAAGACAGAACCGGCAGGAAATTCAGGAACGCTGGCTTGATGTGTTTCATGATTTTTTAGATGTCAATTGCAGGACCATGCAACTGGGCCCTGGTGTCCAGTTCATGAGCTTTTCGCCCTCCCCTCGCCATCCGGCATTCGCCTAAACTTCCGTAAACCATCAGACCGGCCATTTGGATACAGCGTTCAACCAGGGCGATCGCTCCTTTCCGGAGTGATTGGGACTTCTGCACGAATCGCATATTATTTTCCATGTCCTCTGCACTCCATCCCCGGGAATGGGCGATATAGGGGAACTGCGGGAATTGCACCCCGATTTCGGCGAAAAATCCGAGTAATTGTCCCGCAACAGCCTGAATATTATCCTGCCCACCGGTAATGATAAACCCGCCCACTTTATTTTGAAGCAGATGGGAATCTGAAATCGTTTCCTGATTCTGAATACAGTTCATCCGCTCAACCATTTTGTAATAAAGACTGCTCGCCGCCCCCCACCGAATAGGAGTCGCCAACACCAGCACATCAGCCCAATGCACCAATCCTTCGTAGACCTGATCCATCTCATCCTTGGGATCCATCTGGGTTATCGAACAGGGCCATGTGCAGGCCCGTGACGATTTTGAATAAAATCCCTCGCAAGGGCGAAATGACAGATCCCGAAGACGCAACAAGCGGGTCTCACAACCTAGATGGTCCGAAGCGTGCTTTAGCGCAACTCCCAATAAATCCTCAGAGGTACTATAGCGGGGATGGTCTGGGGTCATAACGGTCGTGGAAAGTCCGAGAACCCGAATGGGACCTTCCTCCCTGTGTGGGATGCGGGCAAGGGGGTGGGGGTTATGGGCTTTTCGGGACCGTTTCGAAATTGCCACGGATCGAATGAAGACCCGCCCGTTCACTACTTTCACATCATAAGCTGGCACCGCGTCATCTTCGTATCCCGGTTCCCCTTTGCCCGTTCGATGATGAAACTTCCAATAATGCCAGGGGCAGACCACGTACTCCCCGTCCAGGGTTCCTTCACCCAACGGCCCACCGACATGGTTGCATGCGCCATTGATCGCTCCGAACTGCTCATTGTGGTAGGTCAAGGCAACGGGTGTGCGACCTATAACCACTTGCTGCACCGGCTTGTGTTTTAACTCGTGTGCATCACCGACATCGACCCAGGTTTCATCAGGCATGAGCGCTCCTCGGTTAAAATGAACGTCACTCAATCTTTAGAAGGAGAGGATTGGCATTCATCGGGTTGCCAGAAATTTTGGAGAAAACTGCTCAAGAACCGCCAGGATAACTGGAAGTGGTATGTCTCTCCAAAAATTTCATCCCTCAAGCCGGGCAACATTGTTAAAGTGTTTCCCCCAAACGCCGGACTGTCTCCACCGAAAAAAAGGTAACCCTACGGCGGAGGAAAATCTCTGCCTTTCGGATCCTCTACGATTAGGGTTCCACCCATAATCGGATGGATTTGGCAGTGGTATGAATACCGGCCAGGTGGTAGCCCTGGAAAGGTGTAGGTCTTTCCAGGAGCGACCTTCCCGGAATCGAACAGACAGGGTTTATCTGTTCCACAATCATCATGTTGGACAGTATGAGGAGAGGCCGTCGCATTTATCCACTGAATGGGAACACCCGCCCAGACCACAGCTTCATTCGGATAATAATAAGGAGGAAAATGTTCCATCCGTATTGGTTTATTCATTAATTCAGCTCCAACCGGGACGATGCCTACCAACACCAAACTCAATAAGATGACAATCTGATTTTTTTTCAGAACTCTATCTCCTTTGTTCGGGACATCCAGAAACTTGGGAATTAATCCACATAGGGTACAAGACGGGTTGGTATACCCCAAAATTATCACATCGGCTTCCCTAGCCCATCATCAGTGCAGATTAGCTCCTGGGCCTTCGTCTCCTGAAGTTCGGTGAGCACCACTATAGAAAAAGGCCCTCGATGTTTGGAATATTCGGCCCCTTACCTTTTCAAGTGATTCGCAAGACGACGTTCCAGGTCTGCGGTAATCTCGGCGTACAAAGCGTTGTTGAAGCATTCCAACAGCTACCACGTCCATGCCCTCAAAAGGCCATTTCCTGATTCCTGCAGCCTAGTCTGACAGCGTATTCCATTGACCATAGCCGATCGAGGCCTCAGGGATCTCTCCTGAAAAATTCCATTCTCGTTCCGCAGAACGACTAATCGTCGAGCAGCAGATGCCCAAACACCGAAAAAATGCCGATCATGATTCCGGTCAAAAATTGCGCATGCACCAGATAGGAGACCTTTTTCAAATCCTGTGGAGAAAATCGCCATGTGAGGAAAAACCCAAACACACCTTGCCACAACACCAGCACCAGGACGGCTGGAAAAAATAAGATTTCTGGGTGCAGGCCGACCATGGCGATGTGCAACAAGATGACAGCGATTGCTACAACCCCCACGAAAACATGAGTTCTATTTAAACAATCAAGAAGGGTTTTGAATGGTGGGATCGCCGACACGTCATACTGGTCTGGGACGAGTCGCTGAGCAAGGCCACCCTGACCAAACACCAATTTCACCAACGTTCGTCCATAAATAATTACCAGTGCCCAAATACCGAGGGTCCCGAAGACTTCGCCAATTTCGCGCAGAAAGGTTTCGTGCTCGGTATCCCCGGGTCGATTCGGATAGATGGCGAGAAAGTATCCAAGGGATGCGAGAAAAACCCCGGCAGAAAATAGAAGAAGATTTTTAAGCTTTTTCAAAATGAGACTCGATTGGATATTCGTGGTGCTCTAGATGGGGCATTGTTAATGTTATGGGATTGAAACGCAATGGGGAATGGCACGGCAGGAAAAACTCGTATTGGAAAAACGGGTTGGGATTCTGGGTCAGGCATAAGTTTGGACTGAGGGTTTTACTGAGACTTGAGTGATCTACCTTGGCGCAGATCCTTCACCCCCGGCTCAGGATGACAAACAAGGATATTCTTGCAACGTCTGCGGAAATGGCCGAGTGAAGATGGACCTTGGGATTTCCTGAGAGGCATCGCACTTGGGTGTGTCGGCTCGGGAAAGCAAGTCAAGGTTCTAAAGTACGAAGGCTTGCAAGATGACCGCACAAATGGAGATGGCGGATAGGGCGATTGCCGCCAGACTGAGTTGCAAGGAGCGCTGCTGATTAGATGTGGCCAATGAGGCTGCCTGTTCGATCGCCGCAACCGTACGTTGCAACTGTTCGGCGAGTTCTTTGACATGCGTGGCGTTTTGAGAGGCGGCTGCTTGTAATTCGCTGATCTGTTGCTGCAATAGATGCGTCTGATCCGTAGTAGGGGCAGCGCCTTTTTTAGTAAACGCTGGTGCGGTGGCCGAAATGATTGTCCCGATATGTGGAAGTACCGCTTTAAGTGCCGGAATGAGCCATGTAGCCATAGGAATGCCCTCACAACAACAAACGTAATTAGGTCTGATGACGTACCAAGAGCAATATGCTGAAAATGTAGCCGTTTGTCAAAGAAATAGCGATGAAGCTCATGAAACGTTTTTCTATACAGAATTGGGTGGGACGCGTGGAGTTACGGTGCGGCCCTCGTCCACTGCAGGATATGCAAAGCTCCCAAGCCGAATTCAGTCGATAACACTTCCAGGTTGGTTTCCTCGTCATTCAAACAGGGAGCGCTCGGCCCGCTGGAGATCATCAGGCGAGCCGAATAACACAACGACATCCCATGCCTCCAGCCTGGTCTCACCTGACGGCATGAGCTGCCGTTGTCCTTCCCGCACCAACGCCGCGATCGCAACACCATTGAGATTCAGTTCATTCAATGTGTGTCCCACAAAAGAACTGTCCGGCGGTAGAACAACCGGGCGAAGGCGGTCGACGTTGTGTTCCTGCCTCGTGTAGGCCAGCAGGCTATCGCCCAGAAAAAACTCACGTAATAAATGATACCGCCCGTTCCGTTGTTCCCGCAGACGGCGTGCCACACGGGAGATGGGCACATTCAACAACACCAGGGCATGTGCGGCGATCATGAGACCGGCTTCCAGTGTCTCCGGCACTACTTCCGTCGCACCAGCCGCACGCAATTCATCGACGTGGGTTTCATCGCGGGTGCGAACCATGATCGGAAGATCGGATCGTAGGGTGCGAAGATGATGCAGGGTTTTATGCGCGGAGGCTACATCTGCGTGGCCGATCACGACCAGCCGGGCCGTGCCCACACCAACCCCTTCAAGAACCGTGCGTTCCGACGCATCGCCGTAAAAAACTCCTTCGCCGGCGATATTCGCGTCCTTTACTCTGGACGGATCCAGATCCAAGGCCACATAGGGAATTTTTTCTTCCTCCAGAAGGTGGGCCACACTCTGACCGATGCGCCCGTACCCGCAAATGATGACATGATCGCGAAGAGGGCCGAGGGTCTCTAACCTGACTTGGGGCACGGCATCCTTTCCCTCCCGAGCCGGACGAGGTGCGCACCAGCGGGCCAGCACATGATTATAGCGAATAAGAAACGGCGCAACGATCATGGAAAACAGCACAGAGGTCAGTACTATCTGACCGATCTTTTGTTCCATGATGCCCACGTCCAGCGCGATGGAGAGAAGGGCGAAACCGAACTCTCCTCCCACTGCCAGCAACCAGCCGGTTCGCCAGGCAGTCAAGGCGTCCATACCCGAAAAACGTACCATCAGCGCCACCAGTGAGGCCTTGATGAGTAACAGGACCATGGCTCCCACCAATGCCCAATGCCAAATGCCGGGGATTGACGATGGATCGACCAGCATGCCGATCCCGATGAAGAATAGACCAAGCAACACATCGCGGAAGGGACGGATTGTGGATTCCACCTGGTGTCGGAATTCGGTCTCACCCAGCATCATGCCTGCCAGAAAGGCACCGAACGCCATAGACAGGCCAAGACTACTCGTGGTCCATGCCGAGACCAAGGACACAAATAGGACTGTCAGGGTGAACACCTCAGTCGAGCGTAACTCTGCAACCAGATAAAATAAGGGACGCATTACCCATCGTCCGGCCAGAAAGACCAGTCCGAACGCCAGGGCCGCTTTCGCAAACGCCATCCCGAGCGAACCGGCCAGGACCATGACCTCCGTATTCGCCATAGCGAGCACAGGGATGACGACCACGAAAGGGACGGCTGTCACATCCTGGAAAACGGACATGGCGATCCCCAATCGCCCGTGCCGACTATGCTCCTCTCCCTGTTCGATGAGTTGCTTGCTGATAATAGTCGTGGAGGACTGAGCGAAAACCGCTCCCACCACGAAGGCTGCTGCAATTGGGATGTCCACGAGCCAAGCCAGGAAACCCACCACGATCGTGGTGAGCAGGACCTGCCCTGTGCCCAGACCCAGTAGCTGATGACGCAAGGCATGGATTTGCGGCATCGAAAAATTCAGGCCGATCGTAAACAATAAAAAGACAATCCCGAATTCTGCCAGGGCACGAACCGGTTGCGCCTCGATGACCGGCCCCGGGGTGTAAGAACCAAGCAATACGCCAACGAGCAGGTAGGCAAGTGGCGAAGGGATATGGAGTCTGTGGAATGCCACCACAACGACCACGGCTGTTCCGAGTAAAAAGAGAGACTGGAGAAAAAACGGCTCAATCATCAGGGTCTTTCCGGAAACAGCAATGCCATACTGGAATGGAGTGGTTGTTGCCTCCAGGGGAAGCTCTTCACGACACACGGTGTCGGGCTCAAACAATCACAAAACAATCGTCCAGAATGGAGAAAAACGGTCATGCCTCCTACAATCAAACATGCACCCAAAGAGAAACCAGCCCATTCATAGTTACAATTAAATATGATGTATTGGCAAGGGCCATGTATGGAAAATATCCATTTTTCAGAAAAAATGGAATTTACCGTCCACGGGAAATTTAATAGCGAAAACCAACGACGTGCGGAACCGATGTCCGCTGGTCATTGGATTATGTCCCGGCCTGGTCTTATTTCTTTACAAAGAGATAAATGGCCAAACCGATGAGAATGACGGCAAAGATTTTTTTGAAGAGTTCAGTTGGCACCCCCTCAAGAAGGCGTGCGCCGATTTGTGCCCCGATAATTCCCCCCAGGCCGAGCAACAGACCATACTTGTAATCAACTTGAGCCATCCTCCCGTGGGCAATCAAGGCCGAGACGGCAATAACCAGGATCCCGACGAATGAGGTCCCAACGGCTTTTTGTGCGGTGAATCCCAGGAATAAGAGCAGGGGAACCATCAAGAATCCGCCGCCGAGCCCGGTGAATGAGGCACCCATGCCCACAAGCACTCCGCTCGCGATAATGGCTAACAAGGTCACATCCATAGAGAAATTCCTTTTTAGTGGGGTGTAAAACCAAAGCATGTCATGAAACAAAGAACTCCGCAGGAGCCTTACGGGGAATAGTTTTCCACCCGCGAAGAGACCTTTCTGGAGACCTGAAGGAACTCAACATGGACAAAATAGAAAAGATCCAACAACTCCTATAGCATTTCCCTGGAAAGAGACCATCGTATTCCCGTAATATTGCCGGGCACAACTATGAATACATTCAATAGATAAGTAATTTTCTGAAATGAATAATACCCCAGCGGATGGCTTGGGGAAATCGTAGAATGCATCAATCCTAATGATCGAAATGAGGTGTCCATGAACTTTCCTGAGTATGACTCTCCACAACCGGTACCAATGGCTCAGTTGGCCGATCCACACATTCTCTATCAAAAGAGTGTGCAAAGCCCTGAAGTGGATATACCGTTCCTCACGGAATATTTCGAGGGATATACCAAAACTCCGCTCCGGCACCTTCGTGAGGATTTCTGCGGAACGGCCTTTTTGTCTTCCCATTTCGTGACCCGACATCCCGACAATCATGCCATGGGCATCGATCTGGATTGGCCCACACTCAACTGGGGTATTAAACACAATATTTCCCAACTGACTCCTGCTCAACAGCAGCGGCTCACGCTCGTCAATGAAAATGTGTTGAACGTGCAACATCCTCTTTCGCAACTGACCGTGGCCATGAATTTCAGCTATATGGTGTTTCGTGATCGTCCAACCCTCTTGCAATACTTCAGGAATGCCAAGCGGTCGCTTCGGCCCGGCGGGTTGTTTGTGCTGGATATCTGGGGGGGCAGCGAAACTCAGGTGGAACAGGAGGAACATCGAGACATCGACAATCCCGCTGACGACGGAATTGGGAATTTTATCTTTGTGTGGGATCAGGATGTCTTTGAACCTTCCACGTATTTCTGTAGAACCCGGATTCATTTTCTCTTCCGCGATGGCAGTGAGCTTCGTAATGCCTTCGTCTATGATTGGCGCTTGTGGACGATTCCCGAAGTCACTGAACTCATGACAGAGGCCGGTTTTGAAGACGTGCACTTTCTCTGGGAAGGCCTCAATGCAGAAGCGAATGAAGGGACCGGCACCTATCATCGCGTAGAGAAAGGTGATTCCGACCCCTCCTGGATAGCCTATCTGGTTGGCCAGAATCCTGGATAAGCCATGGCGTACCCACCCATCTACTATGATGTCCATGTCTATCTCTTCTCCACCTGATTTTTTCCAGGCAAAGAAAAAAAACCGTGTCCGGCAAGTTTCTGTATTCAATCGAACCATCCATTTCTGCTGTACCTCAGCTCCTCCGAACCGGTAGAACATAGGTATGGCCCTCTCCCTTTCTGAATGTACGCAGATTGTCGATGAATTGAACCGGGCCCTTCTCGGTGGGTTCATTCAGAAAACTCACCAACCCCGGCCGTTGACATTGACGCTTGATGTTCGTGCGCCCGGACAGACGTATTCATTACTGGTATGTGTGGAGCCGCGGTTCGCCCGCCTGCATCTCACCTCCCAGAAGTTTGAGAATCCTCCGACTCCTCCTCCCTTCTGTGCCTTCCTGCGCTCACATGTGGAAGGTGGGCGCATTGTGAAGATCAATCAGGAACCAGGAGACCGGATTGTGTCTTTCACGATTGTAAAAGCCGGGCAGGTGTGTGTTTTGGTGATTGCCTTGACCGGCAATCAGGCCAATATGCATCTCTTGAATGAGGGGAAATTGATCTTGAGGTCGTTACGGGAGTCGCGTATGAAGGTTGGAGAACGCTATACGCCCCCAACATTAAGGCCGATGAAACCGCCGGAGTCTCTCCCTCCCCCTGCCATGCCGGCTCGAGTCCCACAGGACGAAACCGTGGCTTACCGGAGCGAGGAAATTGGCAAGCTGCTTCCTGAATCCTCAATTCAGGAGAAAGACCCGTTTGCGGAGCAATACCCGGTGTCGGCTGAATTGGAAGCCATCTATGGGCAACAAGAACTGGAGGGAGGCAAGGATGCCATCCTTGAACAGCAACTAGGTCAAGTGCGGAAGGCGCTGAAGCATGCGAAAAGAAAAATTCAGGCGTTACAAGAAGATTGTAAAAAGACGGAGCGGTTTCGGGAATATGCCCGGTATGGAGAACTGTTGAAGAGTCATCTCCATGAGATCAAAAAGGGACAGGAGACCATCACTATGGTTGATTATTATGATCCGGCGCTGCCTACACTGACGCTCCCTCTTGACCCGGCTAAAGATGCGGTGTGGAATATGGAAGATTACTTTCGGAAATACCATAAATACATCGGGGCTCAGGAACATCTCCAACCCCGCGTGAACCAGGCCCATCAGGAGGTGGCCCGATTGGAGGCGAAATTGGTTCAGCTAGAGCAAGGGATCATAGATCCGGATTTTTCAACAAAGCCCAAGAAGGCGTCCGGCCCGTCATCTTCCTCGGGAACCCGGGCATCCAAAGGCCGACCGGCTCCAGCCCAGGGCTACCGGACCTATACATCTGCCGATGGGCTTCCTATTTTAGTCGGGAAAACGGCGAAGGATAATGATC
>DOFS01000097.1 GCA_003523945.1 Nitrospiraceae bacterium
TCGGGGATAGGACATAACTAATTGGCTCCTAAAAAGTTTAGGGTCTCTTTATCTTATCAAATTCCTGAAAGTTGCTGAAGAAAAATCTCCAAATGGTCATCCTGTTTCAGATCTATGTCATCCTGAGTAAAGCGAAGGATCTGTGCCAGTTCGCCGGGCCTTGGCTTAGAGAGATGCTTCGCCTGGCTCAGCATGACAAGATAAGAGGATTGTCTTTTACTGAAGCACGATCTCCCCTTCAGGGGTGAACGAGTAGGTCTCCGCGCCGATTAATTCCAGGACCTTTGCCAGGTCTGCCCAGTCGGGAATGGCGGCGGTAAGTTTTTCGATGTTTTTCATCTTGGCGATCGGAATGCGCTCCAGAGTAATGGTGGGGACCAGGCTTCCTTGGAAATGGATCGTCAGACTCAATTGTCCTCTGCCCACCTCCACCGTCACCCGGGAGGGATTGGCGAATTTCAATTGCGCACGAACATTGGAAAGTGTCGGATTGCTTCCTTCCGGGTCCAGGAACACAAGGAGGCGATCCAGCGCTTCTTTCCCGATGTGCGTAATGTGGATGTTGCATTCCAATCGGCTTAAATCCACTGCTCCTGTAGCATCCTGCAACAGGGTTGTGAGTCCGATTGTGGCGGCGATATTGCTATCCCCCGTAATTTTCGAATCCGTCGTAATGAGTTCATTGGCATCGAGATTCGCCACTTCAAGTCCCGCCGATAGACGCAAAGGGTGTTCAGCGGCAATGATGACATTGCCCCCAATCCCTCCACCCAACACATTCATGGCCAGGTTTTGCATTTTAAGGGACTGTTGCTCAAACGCTAAATTGGTCGAGAAGTTTTGAACGGTGAATGGTCCGATTTGGAGACGCTCAATGGTGAGGGTCTGTCCTTTTCGGGAAAACGATTTGAGCTGGGCAATACGGTCCGACGGCTGAAACGGCCTTTTCGGTGGAGAGAGAAGACCATCCGGTTTCCAGGCCAGAGATTTTCTCAGCTGGATCCCACCGTTCAGGTCATGCAGTTCCGTGCCATCTCGAGTCAGGGAGAGTGTTTCGGCACCGATTTCCACCGAGGCGTCCAGACTCCCTTGTTCTTTTTTAAGCATGGACAGCGTCACGAGCGCCTTCCCGTTTCCCTTTATCCCCAAGGGTTGCAAGGCTTCTTGAAAGGGCTCTACCTCCAGGCCCAGGCGGGCCTGGAGCTGGGCAAAGAGTTTCGCCAATTGGGTGCCACGGGGTGATGTGGCGGACAATACCTCCCGCAGGCCTACCACGGTGCCCTTCAGGGAAAGGTCAACTCCCTTGGACGTCACATGGATCGGGTCAATCTGGACTTCATTGAGATCGGGAGACAGCAGGCTGACGTGCAGGGAAGTATCGGCTAACTCCCTGATCGGAAGCGTGTCCGGCAGTTGAATCCGTTTGAGCGTGACATCAGTCGTGAGTTGGGTTTGAGGTGTCGCTTGCGGGGAATAGGCCATCGTCATGGTGCCGAAGCCCCCCTGAACCTGATATCCCGCGACGGCTCCTTCCAGATCCCGCAACGTGACTTTTCCATGTAATCCCAACGGGAGGGTCAATTGCCGGAGATCAGCTTCCTGTGGAACCCTGCCTGCGGTTCGCAGAGCCAGACTCATCCGTCCTTTTGGATTAATCTCGGCCACTCCCTTCATGAGTGGTCCTGATAGCTGCTGGAGAAGGTTTCCTACGTGGAAAAGGGGCATCTGCAGATCTACATCAAATTGTTGGCTCGCCTGCTTAAACCGGGCTTTCACCCCCATATCTAATATCTCTTCGCTGGTCAGGCGCAGGCTCTCCAGTAAATAATCCTTTTTGAACACATCTTCCTTGGTTGTTGATGACAATCTGAGCGAAGGAAGGGTGGCCGTCAGCGAAGGATCCCGGTACGTCAGGTTGCCGAGTGTGATTTGGAGCTGGTCTTTTGAGCGAAAGCTGGTGGGTTGATAGGTCGGCGAGAGATTGCCTTGAAAGTTCGATTTCAGGATCACATGACTGGTTCCGACTGTCACCGTATCAGTGGCCCGGAGGTTGGAAAGATTTGACGAAAATCCCACCGTTCCCTGGAATGCCCCATTGGGTTCCTGATATCCGGAAGAAAGCAGGAAGGTGAGTTGGTCTATGGTGCCTTCTGCGCCGAAGGAGTCCAATTTTCCTTGAAGGGAGGAGAGCTTGAGTGCAGCGGTGGCTTTTGCCCACTCCGGGCGGAAGTCCGGATGAAGTGCTGCGGTGGCATGCAGCACCAAAGTATCCGGTTCGGGTCCTGTCTGGAGAATGAGTCCTTGAAGCCGGTCCCTGGGAATGAGAGAGAGTAGGGCGTTCATCTTTGGTGACAGACGAACCTTCAGCGAGGCATCCATGCCTTCCTTCGGGGCAGGATGAGGTCGTATCGCGCCGTTCATTTGTAAGGTCGCATACGGGGTGAGGTCGACGTTCAGATGTTTTACCTGAATGTGACGGGTATCATGATTGCCGCTGGTATCGAGAGAGACGGCAAAAGGAAGGGTGAATGGTGTGCCGAGGAGTTCGCCGGGTAAGGCCGTGCTGCCGGAGACCTGCAGGTTTCCCGAAAAGGGTCCGGAGTCCTGGTAGCTGCTCAGGAGCATAAAATCAAAATTTTGCATTCCATACCTTTGAAAATTCAGATTCTGAATAGAAAGTTTCGCCGAGACGTTTCCCGTTAAGGGGACATTCTCTTTGATCTGAAGTTCCGTGGCAGTGAATGCCAGATCTGTCGGTCCGACGGTCAACGCGAGGTCTGGATAATGCAGTTCGACATTTTTTCCGTCCAATGCCGCATGGATAGTCCCCTGAAAACCGGAGTCGGGAAGTGAGCCTGTGAGCGTAAATGAGGGAGAAAAGTTTCCACGGATCGAAGCCCTGGCAAATTCCGGAGGAACAAAATCTTTGGCGAGAGCCATAATCGTTTCGAGGTGAAGCGACGTGTCGGTAAGGGAAAGATTTACGGCCTTTTGCGTCAGGAATTCGTCGATCGTTCCGGAAAGTGTGAGGCGAAGAGCCGGATTCGATTCAATGGTGAGCTGTTTCAGCTCAAGGTGTTCAGCCGGGAGATGAATGGCGGTATCGAACTTTAGGCTCAGAGGCAGCTGAATATGCTTGCCTTGAACGGCCAAGGTCAGTTGCTCAACTTGCAGCGTACCGTCGAGAAGGGCATCATCCGATGATATAGCCCCCGAACTTTGGAAATTCAAATGGGTAAGGTTCACCGCGAGATCAGGGGACACCAGAACCTGGATGTTGCTCTCGATGACCTGGAAGGTTTCAAGGTTAATCGAGACGGGGAGGGTCGGAAGAGTTGGCGGTTCAGAGGGAGGAGGAGTTGGCTCCGGAGCGGCCTTCGTCAATTCAGGCAGATTGAGTGACACGTTCGCATGGTCGATGGAGATTTCATTGATGGTGAAGGTGCCCTTCAGCAGTCCCAACAGGCTGTAATCCAATGTCAGGTGTTCAAGGGTGAGGGGCGGTTGCCCTTGTTTGGCAAATTCCAGATGACTGACTTGAAGGCCTGTGAGCAGATTAAACGAAAGTGATTGGATCCGGACCGTTCCTTTTAGAAGCTCGGAGAGGCGAATTTCCAATTCCTGCCTGACCATGTTTGAAGGAAACCAATAGGTCAACAACAAACCCGCACAGAGGAGAAGGGCCAGCATGCCCATGCCTAACCAGACGAACCATCTCAACACTTTCCTTGATGGTGGTGGTTTTGCCGAAGGAGGCCTGTCTTGTTGGGGGGTATGGGGGGTCATGGAGGAGCAAGGATGGTATGTTCAAAAAAACGACGTCACCTCTTTTGTGATTGGAGTTGAGACTCCCATACCACATAACAGCTATTACCTAAGAGTTTAGTCAACTTTATGCCTTAAATAAAGGAATGGAATTTTTGTAGGGATACCTGATTGGGGATTTTTGAATGCGAGGGAAACGGGAACCCTTTTCGAAATGACAGAAGTCACCATGTGGGCTTGTTTGATACGATCGGGAACGGGCAAGGCTAGGGACACACAGAGAGCAACGGAAGTTGAAGAGTAGTGATGTGGGTTTAATTAGTTTCCTTTGACCATTCGGTAGGCAAAAAGGAGCAGGAAGGATCCGCCAACGGCAATGCCGAAACTGGGCAGATTAAACCCAGTGACTTCGCCATAGCCAAAGTAGGTGCTGATCAGTCCTCCCACCATTGCACCGGAGATCCCAATCAAGATGGTGATGAACATTCCACCAGGATCCTTTCCCGGCATGATGATCTTTGCCAGCACCCCTGCAATAAGGCCGAACACGATCCAGGAAATGATGCCCAACGAAGACCCTCCTTGTAATTCAGGATGAACCACTGTATGCGTCACTCGCCTGCCTATTGGTGGGCAGTGCGAGTGACGTATTGAGATGGGCAAGGGCCCGAATTGTTATGACTTATCTTTTTCCATTGAGTCGATAAATGCATCGGCTTCCTTAATGGAGGCGTTCAATTCTTTAATGAGGGAGGCGATATTGTCTTCCACCGAGACCAATTCACTCTTTAAAGACGCGATCGTTTCTGCATTCAGATTGTGTTTGAGGAAGAGGACCTGATCTTTAAATTTGACCAATACCGGATCCATTTTCGATTCCGCACGTTTCATGGCTTTAATCAGTTGAGCATATTGAGTCCGAGTCTGTGTGAGTTGCTTTTGGCTGTTCTTCCGCAAGGCCGGGCTGGAGTATTCTTTGAGTTCAGCGGCCCATTCATCAAATAAGGCTTCCGAGACATCTTCCACCGACGCGATTCGATCTCGAACCGCCTGGGCTTTGGCTTCGCTCCGTTCGTATTCCGCATTCAGGACCTCGTATTTCTCCTGTAACTCACCGCCCTTGATATTCAGGGTTGTGGTGAAGCGGTCAAGCGCCGACTTGAATTGTTCTTTGGCGTCCTCTTGAGCGTCACGGGCTTTTTCCACATCGGACACCATCAAGTCGCGCTTGTGATAGCCGATCTTCTCCATGGCATCATAATAGATGCTCTGGCAACCAAACGTGCTCAGACTCAAGAGGATGATTCCCCATGTCAGGTAAGGAAAGAGTCTGCGAAAACCTACTGGAGAATATTGAGGGTACATCATGTGATCCTTGTGCAAATGGTTCATATTCATTGGCCCAATCATCAGGTTGTCGAAGAAGGCCCGGGCTTCAACACTTTTTCCAGAAGACCCTTCATGGAATCACCGCCTTGATTCTGGACGAAGGACAGAACGATCGGGACAAACTTTCCAATCATATCAGGGCTTAATCCAAGTTGCGAAAATCCGCTTGCCAAATTGGCGAGATTTCCCAATCCTCCCATCTTTTCGCCTAACCCCCCGGCTCCGAGTGAAGCGGCGATTCCTCCTAATGCTCCCATCATGCCGCCCCCCGCAGAGGCTGCCGGTGAGGTAGAGGGAGCTGCTCCTAAGAGGTCCTTGACCCCTGGAACCTTGTCGGCGAGCTGTTGAAACTCGCCTGAGCCCAATTTTTCTTTCGCGAGGTTGAACAGGAGACCGGCGCCGCCTTTGGCTTGGCCTTCATTGATGTTCAAACGGCTGACTAGTTGTTGAATCAATTCCATGGCAAGACCTCCTGATAAACAATCGAATGCATGGACACGTGGGTGAAAAGTGAGTGAGGGGTGGGCCGATCGCTTCCACTGCAGTCGATCATTGATGCTGAAGCATCAGCCGTACACGTTAGGATACGGGATGTGCCGCTCTAAAAGAAACCCGAATCGCAACATCCTTGCCTGGAAATTCTTGAGTTTAGACTCACGCAGGAGTCTGTTGGCCGTTGGTTTCTGCCCAATACGGGACCCACGCCAACGACACCAGCCTTGTCGAAATATTCGACTTTTTGGGGCGCACATTGAGAGTCTCCAGGGGAATGGTTTCGACATCCCACTGAGCGGTTAGGGACTGAATTTCTTCTTGTAACTCCGCCTCTAAAGCAGCCAATTGTTGTTGAAGGGTGTCCACGTTTTCCTCGGCACGGTCCACATCCTTTCCCTCTTTCATGGTTCGGCTCATGCCTCGAACGGCGGATGTGGCCTGACCCATTGAGGATCGACTGACGGTTTTACGGCCCATGAATACCGACAAGAGAGTTGCGCCGATGGAAATCACTGTTTGGAGTTTTTGTTGCTTGGCTTGCTCGGATTCCCGTTGAACGGCCTGTTCGGCCCGCCGGATTCGATCTTCGAGAGTTGTCATTTTTCCGGCATATTTTTTTCGGAGTGCGTCAGTCTCTTCATCCCGACGTTCGCGGACGAGCTGTTGTA
>DOFS01000545.1 GCA_003523945.1 Nitrospiraceae bacterium
TCTTGAGTCCGATGATTGCCGCAGCCGCGATGACGTTTAGCTCGGTCTCGGTCATTACCAATGCCCTCCGATTGCGAACAGTCAATCTCTAACACGATCGTGAAAATGGCCGGATCCTGCCGAAAGTTGAGTCGTGACTGCGCCTAACCTCCGTAAAAAACGAGACGGCCGCACGCACTGAATCAATGATCCGGTGTGCTCCGCAAAAATTCATGCTGCCTTGGTTTTCAGCGATTATTCATGGTGCAATCCACCCAGGACAGGATGGCTCATAACCTGAAAGCGGTCGGGAATGCAATGCCGATGTTCATGGAGCATAATGGGGAGACCGACTGGTGGTCCGGGAGTCCTGGCCCAACGCTGGGGTGGGGTCGCCCGTGATTGTAATGGGCTAGCCAGTTCTTCAATAGCCTACACAAGTGGTACTCGCAGACCCATGTGAGAAATTGACTGATCGAGCGGTTAAGAGAAGATAGCGTCGAGATCATGGATAAGAAAACGGGAGGCATGGTCCGAGGGTATCGCTTCTCGAAGCTGTTGTTGCGTCCATGCTGCCGTTGGGTGATCCGTAACATGAATATTTAACAGCTTGGGTTTGCCGAGTTCGATGATGACCAACACATAGAGACACTTGAACGTCGCTCTGCCACCGGCAGGAAATCGTACGCCATGATCACATTCGCGTGATTGGCTACGAAAATGGACCAGCGCTGATCGCCACGCAGTTGTCCCCCAAGGTAGTGAGGCATGTACTTTCGTACCGTACGGGGCGATATCGTGATCCCAAACTTGAGTAAGAATTCATGGGCGATGCGTTCCTCATCCCAACAAGGATTGTCTCGCGTCCTTGCTCGAATGAGGGTGCGCAGTTCCGGTGATATTCGAGGTCGTCCTGGCCGAGACTTCCAACGCCAGAGGAGAAGAAATCCTACACGATACCATCCGATGAAGGTCTTTGGCGTACCATTCACCAAGACCTTTTTCCATGCGAACCCGTATGAGAGGAGCACCAGTATCAATCTCGAGAGATTGTCGAAGCGTCTCGGTCCCACTTGTCGCTTTTGGTAGAAGACCAGCTATTTTCGAAGGAAGAGGTTTTCCCCAGCCAAAGCGGTACGGGATCGTGCACATAAGGTAATAAAATGCATACCGTTGGAAAAGAGGATGCGACCGAGATGGGAAAGCTCAGCGAATCACGTTGAAGGTACGGAATAATGTTTTCATGTGGTGAGCATACCCCCAGCAATTTATGCATGGCTAGCTGACATCATCAAACAAACGCAACGGTGCAGTCGAGAAAATATGGGGAGGACAAGAGGATCGTCAGTAGCATGAGTGACGTGGGGAATTATTACGATCACGCCGTGGCCAAAAGTTTTTCTTGGACTGCTGAAACGAAAACGAGTCAACCGCATTCGGTAGGAGATTCGAACAGAAGCCCATGCAGATTTCTTTGACGATAATGAACGGTTTGATAATTACCAGCGACGCCACTACTACTTCAAGGGGTTGCCGTCGGAGGCCTATGCCAAGCAGGAAGCAAAAACCCTAACCTAACCCGTCCACGAAACCGGGGGAAGACCAGTTCCATATAAACAATCCTCAATTTTTCAGCTCACCATTCAATCGCTACCTAATCATGAGTCCCTTAATGTGATCGGCGAGTTTCAGAGCCAATGCAACAATAGTTAATGTGGGAGGAGCCGCTCCAGCTGTAGGAAATACAGAACTGCCAGCTATATACAAGTTCGAAAGGCCATGGACTTTGCAGTTTGCGTCCACAATACCTTTTTTGGGGTCCACATGCATGCGTGTTGTACCAATATGATGGGCAAACCCTATTAGAGTCGGAGGCCAGGTGTGTTCATCTTTGTCTATTTTTATCAAGAGCTTCCCCTCTCCCGCTGCTTCAAATTCTTCCGCAAATATCTCATGAGAACGACGAAAGCTCCTTTTGTCAATTTCCTCCATCCGCCAGTCTAAACTAACTAAATTTACTCCAAAAGCATCACGTTTCGAAGACAACATCACCCTACTATCGGGATTAGGGACGGTTTCCAAGAAGTTGGAAAGATGAAATGTTTCTATACTTCTAAATAGAGAATAGGGTTTAAACATCTTTTTTAGCCCATAAAGTATAACGTTCAATAGGTCCTTCTTTATCCTTTTCACATTTTCACTAATATGATTAGGCACGTAGGACCAGTGAACCATGTATATCTCTTTTAGTAAATACAGCATAGAGTTCACACCATCAAATTGTGATTCTTTGTAACTTGCATTAAGAGCGGTATTTAAATTTAAGAGTTCTTCCTTGTATTGTGTCTCCTGTGAAAGCCCTATAGTTGCCTTCGGGTACCCAACATTTGCTTTATAAAAGTTGTGCCACCCTCTTGAAAATCTCCGTTTTTGGGGAAATAAAACACCGGAATCAACTAAAGGATGAGTCATAAAAAACCTCCCCACAAGGTCGTATTCGTTCCCCAATCCCTCCTTATTGATTCGGTTTGAGAACAAAAGCAATCGTGGGTTTTCAATGCCACCTGCTGCCAAAACAAATATTTTGGCAGATAGAAAAAATTCATGGTTCTCAAAACTACATACCCGTATCTTTGTCACTCGATTCGCTTCTTTGTTATTAAAAATCTCAACGACGGTTGCATTAAGGTATACGGTAATATTTGATGAATTAACAATCTCCTCCCCGAAAACATCGCCAAAGCGAGGCATAGTACTGCGGAAACGAATTCGTTGTATTAGCTTATCACTATTGAAAGGGAATTTGGCCTTAAAAGAACTTTTCCATTCTTCATCATGAGATTCAGGTGGTAGTTGGCAGAGAGCTTTAGCCCGAATATAAAATGGTTGAAGATGAGAGTAATTAAAAGGCCAACCGCTGTTGGGGACCCAGGAGCGTGCTTCAAAATCTAATTCTTCCAATTCCTCACACACCCCATGCCAAGCGTTGGTGGTACCACCAAAAAATCGACTGCGCATGTATTCAAGTGGACGATACGGGATGCCAACGTTTTCCCCCTGTGCAAGAGACCTCGTCCTCTGGCGAGGCTCCATGCCACCACTTTCCAAAAGACACACATTAAATCCCTTTTCAATAAATTCACGTGCCAGCGTGATTCCTGCTGCTCCAGAACCAATAATACAGACATCCGTATGGATGGTTTGATTTTTAGGTATTTCACCCGCGTCAACGATCATGTAAAACAAAGCCCCGTTGTAGTATTAAATTCTTAGACATAAAAAGCTACTACCTTAAAGACCATAGACAGTTGATAATGGTAAGCCAAATGGTTTCCCTGGCATTGGAAAAAGAGTCCGATACAATAAAAGATCCCTGAAGCAAGCATCGGAAAATAGGAGTCATACAAAAAATCCCAAACTTGTGAATTTGCCCTCTGCTCTTGTTTGATACCGCTTCGGATTAACCATATCACAACTTTAGGCCCCCAAAAATTTCTCTAAAACGGCATAATCGTCCTAATGTCTCTTTCCGAACATGGAAATGTTGATGCCATGCTCTGCTAGAGGTCGCTGATAGCCAAACGCTTCCTACAAATTGGCCCTAATCATTTACAGAAACGAGCAGGAATAGGAATTTCAAAATGCCTTTTTGCCTGGACGAGTCAGGACCAAAGACCTCGGTGCGGATTCAATCTCCGGACCTCGCAGTCCGAAAGGCGAGAGTTCATCCTGTGAGTGGAGGTCTGACCGGCCCATTGTTTCAGATTGAGCCCGCCTGTGGCTCCATTGTGGCGTGTGGGCGGGGAAGATGCGCAAAGGGAGAGTGGTCGGTTCAAAAACTGAACCGGAAGCCGGGGGGAGATGAGGCTGTTTGCAAGAATGCGTCGAGGCGGGCCTGGGCTTTTGGTGGGGCATGGGTGGGTGAGCCCAGATGCGTGAGAAGCTTCGTAGCCATGGAAAGTGCCGGCATCACGTTGGTCAAAGGTGATCTGCGAGGCATTGCCCGCGCCCGCCGGCTCAGCCAGGCGACCATGCGCAACATCCG
>DOFS01000060.1 GCA_003523945.1 Nitrospiraceae bacterium
CCATCGTAATTAAACTCTTATATGCTTTAGAAAAACTCTGTTACAAAAGTTCACACACAATCATCGGACTTTCCCCTGGGATACAGCAGGACATCCAGGCAAGATTTCCGTCGTGCCGGGTGGAAAGCGTTACAAATGCTGCCAATATTGAGTTGTTTTCAAATACCTTTCCTCCCCCTGCGGGCCTTCAAGCAGGCAGCTATGCGATATATTTTGGCAACATCGGTGAAGTGAATCATCCTGGATACTTGCTGGATGCAGCCTCAATTTTATTGCAGCAGGGCAGGAGTGACATCCAGGTGGTGTTTATTGGAGAAGGACAGTTGAAAAAAGCATTGATAGAGCGTGTTAGCAAAGAGCGATTAATCAATGTTTTATCACTGAATCTTATGCCGAAATCCACTCTGGTGCGTTATGTTCAGCATGCATTGGCTTCAGTTGTTCCTTTAAAACCCTTACCGGTATTCGACACCTCCTCACCCAATAAATTATTTGAATCGATGGCCGCCGGCGTGCCAGTAATTCAGACGACACAGGGTTGGATTAAAGATTTCCTTAACGACCATGAAATAGGGTTTACGGTAAATGCCCATAACCCTAAAGAGCTTGCGGACAAATTGATTTTCATGAAAGATAATCCGCATCTCTCGCAGGAAATGGGTAAACGGGCCAGACAGGTAGCTAAGAAATATTTTGACAAGGATTATCTTGCGGATAGGATGCTTGACATCCTAAAAAAAGTGGCACATGAAAACTGAGCCACGTTTTTCAGAAACACCCCTCTATGGACATGGCCTGAAACTTGGAAGTAGGTGGACCAAATTATAGTACTTCCTAAACTCAGGTATGCGTGGATTGAGGTAAAAAAGAGAGAAGATTAATGGGCCTGATATTGGGTAGGGTCATTTTTTTCGCGGACAATATTTCAAAAAGAAGCTGGAGGTATAATGGTGTCCATTTGCAAATGAAGGGAATACATCTCAGAACTTCGAACCCGAAATGACTGTCAAAAAGGTAGCCATCTCAATTTTTAAATTATCTCCTGCCACAAATTACACTACCATTCGATTTCTGAACAGAAATTTAAAGGAATTGGGAACCCATCCAATCTCCTGAAGAACCAGCTCCTAATCAAGAGTACCTGAAACATTCATCAGAAAAATTTATCAACGGATGCAAGGGTATTACACCCTAAAAAACATTCAATAAAACCAGCTTACTTGTGTGTTTTCGCACAAAATTTTTCAATGACATCAACTATCCTGCTGGCCGCCTGCCCATCCCAAAGAGCTGGTGGGTTTTCATTTAAAGATTTCTGTGAAAGAGCGGCTTTGGCGGCTGCAACAATGCCTTCCTTGGTGACTCCTGCAAGTCTATTGGTTCCGGCTTCTACTGTGATGGGACGCTCAGTGTTGGGGCGTATGGTTACACAAGGAACTTTTAAAATAGTCGTTTCTTCTTGAATCCCGCCTGAATCGGTAAGAACCAGTTTAGCTTTGGCCATTAACGCCAAAAAGTCTAAATATCCTAACGGTTCGATGATTCTAATAGGAGCCCAATCAGATAATATTTGCTCCAGCCCTGCACGAGTACGAGGGTGCACGGGAAATAAAAGTGGAAGTTCGCCGGAAATTTCTTTCAGAGCCAAAACAATCTGGGAAAGAGTGGGAAGGTCGTCAACATTAGCAGGACGATGCAGGGTCACCAAACCATAGGAATGAGGCTCAATATCCAATTTCTGCCAAGGTTTCCCAGCCAAAGCCTTATCCAAGTGAGCCTTCAAACTATCAATCATCGTATTGCCAACAAAATGAGTCTGACCTACAAAAACTCCTTCGTTGTGCAAATTGTCATTTCCACTGGGCTCGGTGGTAAAAAGTATGGAGGAAAGATGATCGGTCACAATCCGATTAATTTCCTCTGGCATTGAACGGTCAAAGGAACGCAATCCAGATTCCACATGGGCAACCGGAATATGAAGTTTGGCGGCAACGAGTGCACAGGCGAGTGTCGAATTGACATCACCCGCGACAATAACCAAAGTAAACTTTTGCTCCAGGCAGAGTTTCTCAAAAGAGGTCATTATACGTGCAGTCTGTTCCGCATGCGAACACGATCCAACGCCCAAAAAAGCATCAGGCTTGGGCATACCTAATTCATCAAAAAAAATTGTGGACATTTGCGAATCATAATGTTGCCCCGTATGCACACAAAACTGCGGCAACTCGCGCCGTTTAAATTCAAGAATAACAGGCGCCATTTTCATAAAATTGGGGCGTGCCCCAACAACCGTACAAATTTTACTCATAGACTGGTTTCCAGGTAGTTAATGAATCTGGCATCAATAGCAGTAGCTAAAATTTTGTTCAGCCACGGGACATCTAATTTCGCCATAATTTTTGTGGAGATGGGGATTTGCATGCAGAGTTTGAATGACATTTACTTAACTAGGAGTATTTCCTGCTTTACTATAGTTTCAGTTTGATATTTCCGCACATTATGAACCGCTTCGCACCCAGCCCAGCTACTGAAATTAATAAATAGACAGGGTATATGCGGCAGTCCAAACCCTATGGCTAGTTGATGGCAATTAATTTCGGAGCTTTATGGTCAAAAGAAGGACTTCACCCGACTCTACAATACTACATGACTCTTCCTCTTGAGTATAGCTTCAAAAGCTTCCTGCCGTTTTTCAACAAGACCAACAACCTTAGTAACAAATGTTTGGATAATATCTATCCTTTCAGAAATTTCATGATGGAATCACCGTATCTGTCAGAAATCCTACGCTGTGGATTTTCCTTGGAATCCCTATCAACACGATGAAGAAGACCGCGATGGGAAAATTAAAGGTATGCCGCTAAAGGTCACGCCCATGATGCTCCAATCTCATGTGGGAAGTATTGGAACAAAATATTTAAATGCAAAATTTCTTTAATCCCTTCTGACCGAATACTGCACAACATTTAAAAACTTAGGTTCCCATGAAACTTACAGTAGTTCTTTGTAGAAATTCATTAGACGAATTGCAACCTTTTCCAGGGAAAGCTCCTGCATGCTAAATCGTCCTGACACTCTTTGCTTCCCAGCCTGAACAAACTTTAGTTTCTCTGCCAGGTCCCCAGGATCAGGGAGAGAAATATAACACCCTTCAATTTCATTGATACGTTCTTTGACATCACCTACATCCACCGAAACAACCGGGACATCGCATGCGAGGGCCTCCTTAATAATATTGGGAGATCCCTCATGCAAGGAAGTAAGAAGGACGACATCGCTGGCATTGAGCCATATGGGAACCATTTCGTGAGACACGCCACGAAGTTGATGTATTTCAACCAAGTTTTTTGATGAATTGTTAAGAGTTTCCACCGCAGCTTTCGCCAAATTGAAACGCTTACGAGGATCCCCGAGGTTAGTAGGAAAGAGCACGTGAAAATAATTGTCATCCCAGCCAAGTTGTTTTCGACTTTCATTTTGATCAAGAGGTCTGAACCTTCCCAGATCGATACCATTAGGAATGATTCTAGTCTTAGATCGATTTATATCTTTTGGTAAGGAATCCAATAGATTCCTTGATTTTACGATGACCCCTGTGGCCCGTCTTGCAGCCCTCCAGGAGGCCCTAACACCGATACCAGAAATTATCTTCCTTAAAGTCCCAGACAAAAGTTCCCCAAGTAGATCCGAACCACAAAATGAAACGACTGTAGGTCTGTCACGAACTGCACCAGTCACCACATTCGCCATGATTCCCCCATACATAGAATGAACGATATCAGGACGAAACGTTTCACATCGAGAGCGTACCCTCTTTCCCAAATTTAGATATTCTTTCATACCGCCTTCAGCACGACTTACAAAGAGTACGTCAACATTAATACCGGCCTGCCTGAGTCCTTTGACTTGTTGCTCAACAAAAGTACCGGAAGCAGGAAATTTCTGAGAAGGAAAGAGATTGGTCACCGCTAGAACTCGCAAACTTTTAGATTGGTCCATGGCCTTTATACCTTTTAATATTCTATCTACAGGTTTTAATCTGTGATTAAAAAATGTGGGTTACGTTGAAAGTTTAAAGTAATAGTGAAAATTTTTCCGTACATATATCATGTAATAATATGTTGCTGCATGTCCTACTGCAGCTGGGGAAGGCTGGGCCATAAACCGGAATCATGTCCATCATCCCTATAGGAAAGAAGGTCTGATCGTTCGACTCATGCACCGTCGAAAACGAACGAGTCATCCGCAGGTCACAACACGCTTCCCTAACCAGGCAAAGAACGGTGGAGCGATTTTGTGACCGACACATTACCGCTGAATGGGCGGAGAGTACGCGCGGGCACCATAGTGGATAACCAAAGTCGGCACCGTTCATTAAATGGTGTCGATCTCACTCTAACGAGCACTAAGGTCAGCGCGGCTTTGGAACATGTGGGAAAACGAAGTGGATATCCGAAAATGATTAAGGTGGATAATGGGACAGAATTAGCATAGAAGGAATTGGATGTCTGGGCCCATTCGCATGGGGTCACACTCGATTTCATTCCGCCAGGTTATCGCGTGAAGAATAGTGGGAATGGGAGGTTCAACGGACGCTTTCGGGACGAATGTCTCAAGAACAATGTGCTTCTCTCCCTTCACGACGCTCGATAGAATATTGCAGCGTAGCGAATCAATTAAAATGAGCATCGGCCGCATAAGTCACTGCGGAAATCTTACCCCTCAGAAGTTTGCCGAACTTGGAACTCAATCCAAGCTGGAGAAGGCATTGCATTTCCAGGTTGCAAGGACTAGTTTGTTGGGAAATCTCAAACCACCAAGTGTGAAATGGGTCTCATTAATCTCTGGTCAACCATTTGAGACAAGTACCTATACAAGAACCCTAGCATGACACCTGGCCAAGGGATATGGGCAGGATACATTTTCGTTATTTGCGTTTTTTTCTTTTAATTCCAAGGAAGTCACGCACCAAGAACCATAATAACTTCATTTTTGAGCTATTCTAGTTTTTCGAAATTATTGAAAGGTTAGTTGGCGGTGCTAATGCTGCACCAAAAGCATACGCTCCAATATCAAATGGCAAACCAAAACTCCTTAAGGCACCGTCAAAATCGGTTTCAACTTCTTCAATAACTAGCCCCCTCCCTATGGCAAAGCTTCCTTTCGTGAGATGGAAGTCATATTTGTCAACATCCTGAAACTTCGGATCATAACTCATCCCAAGAAAATTCTTCCCTAATATTGCGCTCTTATCCATTTGCTTAATCGGATCAGGCGCAATAACAAGATTGTTTTCAATAACAGACGCGCCACTACCGTTAGCTATATACAAACCAGCATTTCCATTTTTTTGGTAAACCAAATTGTTCTTGACTAACGACTTATCACTTTTATCCAATAACGCTATCCCATACGCCCCATTCTCATATAGAGTATTATTATATATCCTTGCTCCAACCCCATGTTGAGTATTGATCCCATCATGAAGATTTCCCCAAACAAGGTTATTATATGCCTGGTTATTCTTTCCCTTCCACATTACAATGCCATGCCCTGATGCACCTGCAACTCCATTATTATAAATGCGATTATTTCTCACAATGTTGCTACTCGGCGTATAGGCCGTACTATATATCTGCACACCCCGCGTACCATTATTAAAAATTTCACAACCCTCAATAAGATTATTGGAACCCGGCATATATATACCGTGAGACTGGCCGGGAGTATTTGATGTTATTCCGTTATGGTGAATCCTCAACCTGAGAAATTCATGGAAAGACCCGTTACTGGTCATTATACCTTGATGTGGTGCATTTTTGATCTCACTATTAGAGATGCGTATATGATGACCATTTGTACCCATACGGATGCCATCATGTCCGTCGGTCGCATCCATAATAAATCCATCCATGATAATGTATTGACTATTATTTCTAAACTCAAAGACGGTATATCCTGGAAGCGGTTTAATGACTACTTTTTCTTTTTGATAAGCCCTTATAGTGATCGGGCTTCCCCAAGAAATCCCGCTGGGTGGACTCCACAGCTGTTGATTTCTTTGATATGTTCCTCCTCTGACATTGAGAGTATCCCCGGGCGATAGGACACTCACTCCCTTCTCGAGCGTAAGAAATGGCGCCTCATTAGTGCCGTTGTTTTTGTCATTTCCATTACTCGCTGCCACAAAATATTCTTTGGCAATAGCTTCGCTTAATCCTGCAAGGCCAAAAATCCCACTTAAAACAAATATATAGGAGAGAAAAAAATTTATGACTCTTCGGTGACCATTCAAATATTCCATTTCTCTTCTCCAGATTCAATAGTTAAAGAGTTCGCATTCTTCCTAATGAAGATTCGACAGAATCGGAAAAAACTTTAGAATAATTCTTCTGGTGAAATCATGAAAAAATTAGGAAAACCTGTCTCTATTTTAAAGAATTTGAGGATTTGAAGTCGAGGTGAAGTGCGGTTGGAAGAGGGCATACCGTCGCAGCCAGCCTGTGACTCACGAGTGGTTGCGAGTCCCCTCATAATCTACGACCAAAGGCAGATAGAGATGAGGCCTTTCCTCCGCTTCGATCATTTTGCGGAATCAGATGAACTCTTGGTGCCGCTGCGCTTGTCGTCATACAATCTGGTTACAAAGTGGCACTTCCTCAGCGGAAAACCGAGCCAGGTGCGATTGGGAGCCTAGCCCTGGCTTTCTCGGCTAATGAGAGTCCCAAGAAATCGTCATGAGGATTGAAATAAAGCCCACTCCTGGAAGTTCTTAAGTGGGAAAGATACTGGCCAGGCAAGAGATCTGCGGTTTTTATTACCTTATTTCTGACGGTGACAAACACTATTGAGATTTGTTGAAGCAACAAAGAAACCGAAGCCTTTCAAGAGGACGGCTTTTGAAGGAAAATTCCCAAAATGATGTCTCCCGTATTTCCATCCTTCAATTACTTTTTGAGTCGTCGAATCTCAAAGTTGGAATTCATAGATTTCCACTTCTCTAAGAAATGACGATTGTACTTCAAAATTTGTGGACAGAGTCAGCCCACGTTATTGATTGCGTTCAAGCAGTTCGTCGTTCCATTATGCCCTTATTTACTTAAATAATTCCTCATGAAAATTTCCGCAATACAACTAACGCACTGCGAGTTTTGGAATCCTCTGAGCTGATATTTTGAAACCGAGGAGCCAAGTCATTAGACTTTAATCCGGATTCATCATAGTACTTCTCAACATGTACCACCTCAAATCCAACTTCCTTCGCATAAGCCAGATGGACACTGAGTGGTTGCCGATTCAGAAGAAATTCCCGCTTCCCCTTAACTAATTTCCATTCCCAATCAGAATACGCGAAATGCCCATTCCAGAAAGGAGACAGCCCATGAGATCCAAAGTCGATAACATTACTTGCATATCCACCTGGTTTGAGCCAAAGAAACATGGCCTTATAAGTTTCCCTAAGAGGATCAATGTGTTCAAAGACTGCCTGTGAAATAATGAGGTCAAGACTCGATTCCCGGATTACCCTGGAGGACATCCAAGGAGCTTGATACATGACATATTGACCACCAAGCTCATCCTTCTTTAACTCATTGCCAATCACTTCAACCTTTTCTTTGAAGCTTGTCCAATCAATCAGTTGGTCTGGGAAATGATAAGAATCCAACGGTGGGAGAACCCCTGGAAATTCATTTTGGTCCGGAATTGACTCTCTCTGGTTGTACAACCCCACCAAATCATCAAAAATCCTATTTAGATCTGCCTTTTTAGAAAAGGGGAAAATATCCAAACCTACATATTGAATCGCTCCAGAAAGTAACCCGGCTAGTCCAGTGCCTATACTATCACCAGGACCCAGTTCCCCAATACAGGAACCTTTTATTTTA
Organism: Nitrospiraceae bacterium; assembly: GCA_003523945.1. GTDB lineage: Bacteria > Nitrospirota > Nitrospiria > Nitrospirales > UBA8639 > Nitrospira_E. The sequence goes on from DOFS01000060.1 coordinate 7,887, forward strand.
AAATCGAATTTACTTAGTGAAACTAAGTGTCTGAGCCAAACCGAATAACAGTAACGCGGAGAGGTGGAGCCTCCTGTTCCAGCACGTTGTATCCGTAACTCATTTAGTGGGGGCACCCAAGTTAAACTTCCTTTAAGAATGGGGGATAACTTCCAAAAATTTTTCATAAAAATTTTATTTATTGAACTTAAGATAAATTAATGCCAAATGTCACTTTCTAAGAAAATGTACTTCAAAAGAAGGTATATTTTTGAGCTGGCATCAAGAAAACTGTCCTCACAAGACGCTGAGCTAAACTTATTCTAAACGGATATTAGTGTCTTTGTTAAATCGAAATCGATAATTTTTGATGACCATGAAAACTTCAGGCAAGAGGGATAAACAGTTTGTCGCCGATATATCACCAGAAAAATCCTCATCAATCTTTCGTCGATCTGGTTTAGCGAGACTTTTCCGATTAGCCCTCTATTCTGTGCTGGATTTTCCACTCCTTTGAACAATCTGAAAAATGCCTGAACAGGTGACCAAGATTCATGATGTTTATACCGAGAGAAGTCCTAGAGAATTCCAATTTTTTCGGGCACAACAATAAAACATTAGCAGAGAAGAAACAAGAAACCTCAAATACCAAACAGGTAAATCGCGCATTTAATGGTATTACATATTAATCATTAAAATCTTCATCGACGTATTCCGGGGTAAACATGAATGAGTTTTATTAGCTAGCTGAGTGGAGGAGACAGCTCAGGAGAACCATGAGCCAAGCTGCCTATCAACCTCCCACAGAAGGATTTGGTCTGGTCAGGTGCACCCAGTGGTATGACGACTACAGGCTCCGCTCCAAGTGTACTTTGGGAAAGGGTCACGCGGTCCAGTTAGTCTCAGGCTCACGTCCAAATGGTCCAAGGCTTGCTTTTCCTCTCCCGACCAGGGTTACGCCGGAATCGAGGCAGGAGTCGAAATCTCTTAAAAGTCGGGACTCGTCAAGTCCCCCTCCCGATCGACGGGAGGGGGTGATCTTCGTATTTTACTGGCTTCTGCTCCAGGCGAGCGTTAGTGGCTAGAAAGCCCGCTGGTGCTACCGGTGGACTTCTTAGGGCCTAACAATGACCGAATACATGCTGCCGCCACTGCTGGCATTACCCCCGAGGGTAATCGTCCCGGCGGGAAAAGTCCGCACAAAAAGACTTAGGGTCGTATCCGAGGTCACCAAATTTGTGCCGGTGTTCGCAAACGCGTTCAACCACGAGGGACGGGGATGACGCTCATCATGGGCCACATAGACGGACACCGGTTGACTGACCCGAAAGCTGAGGAAGGCAGCAGTAGTGGCCGTCTTATCATTGTTGGCGGTTTGGATATAGGCGGCTCCCTGCAGATTGGAAGGGACAGTCCTAAACGTATAGGCACGGTCAATATAGACCTTGGATCCGGCTTGGAGGCTAGAGGCGGCCACATACGCTTGCCCACTAGCGACCGACAGGTTTGAAATACCGAGAGATGAGGAAGAGGAGGCAGAAGCCGGTGGCGGAGGGGTGACCGTACCACTACCGCTCTGTGGAGTGATGACGACGGAATACATGCTGCAACATCCACCGCTATTATTGCCCCCAAGGGTAATGGTGCCGGCAGGAAAGGACCGAACAAAAAGGCTGAAGGTCGCATCCGATGTCACAAGTTTCGTGCCAGTATTAGTAAAGCTGCTTAACCATGAGGGTTTTGAGGTAATACGATCGCCATGGGCGACATATACCGATACCGGCTGATTGACCGTAAACCTGAGGAAGGTGGAACTGGTCGCCGCTTTATCATTGTTGGCCGTTTGGATATACCTGGCTCCCTGCA
>DOFS01000629.1 GCA_003523945.1 Nitrospiraceae bacterium
ATGCGACACCTCACCAGACAAACACTCCTTTCATAGAGCACCAAGAGTCTTCGAGGTAGGAATGACGGGTGCTTACGACCTGAGTGACGGCACCAGATCAATCCATGTTTCACGACCGGACTTTAAAAATGGAGAGCCGGTTCCCCCCATAGGTTTACGGACATTCTTCCTGCTGGGATGTATTCTTTTGAGCAGTTGGCTGATATATGCGGCCATGAGCCCGAAAGCGGTGCTTCTCGCGATAGCAGCGGGCAAGTCCCCCATGTTCTGGATCTTCGTGTTCGCAGTCGTCGGTCTCTATTTCTGGCTTTATATGTCCATCACCAACCAGCTCGAGGATGGAGAACCGTTTGTATGGCTTGAAGGCATCAGTGTCTGGCCTACCGAATTACTCCGGTTGGGGGCGTTCTTTTTGAGTCTTTTGTTTCTTTGCCGTGGATATAGGACCCTTCAAGCCAAATTCCGTCAACTTGAAGCAGAATTCAATCTCCCTCCAGGAGAATGTTCCGGATTTTTCGAATGGAAAAAATGGATGAACTTTTGCCCAGATTTTTCAAGGGGGAACGAAGCTCACAAAAATATCGTGCCTGAGACATGGCGCGTCTATATGTCATTAATGAGTCTACAGTGCGTAGGATCTCGTATCTTTATCCAGATCCTTGTTTTCTTCTTTCTTTTTAGTTTTCCAGTCTTTTTGCTCATCGGATTTCCCACCACACCCTGTCGGGGTGACACGTGTTACAAATGGGATAGGACGATCCTTATTCTGAGCGTGGCCACCATGTGGCTCCTGGTCTTTTTTGTGGTGTATGCGACGCGGCTTTGTGCACGGATGGTGGATTGGGTTTTACAAAAAGGCGTTCAATGGCCCATCCGGAATACGGGGCGGGAACCTTGGTTCCACAGTTCATGGAAGGATTCGCTAGCTAACATTCAACACAGTCTGCGGTTTTGTGGCCAGCTGACAGAAGTGGTAGGGACCTTAATCTATTATCCGTTTATCATCGTGTTGGTGATGATTGTGTCCCGCTCTTCATTTTTTGACAACTGGGATATTCCAATCAGCCTTCTTATCGTGATAGGAACCAACATCGGGCTGGCCATTTTTTCAGCCTTCCATTTTCGCCAAACGGCTGAAAACGCCCGTGGACGAGTGCTCAATGACCTGTCATCCATGTTAAGCACCAGTTCAGGCTCTACCCGAAAGGCTCAAATAGAAAAGGTCATCAGCGACGTCCGGAATTTTAAGAAAGGTTCTTTTCGCCCGTTCTCGGAACAGCCCATTCTGAAAGCCTTTGCCATTCCTTCGGGAGGTTATTTCTTAATGATCTTCATTGAATATCTTGGACGGTGACATCAGGAGAAGCCTTTGAAGAGGAGTATCCAACGGGGAGAAGAAAAGCTCTTTCTCCCCGTTGAAGGTATGGAGTGGTGTTAGGCTTCGACTTTTTCATGGGCGGTGAGGACAAATTTGCCGTCGACCAGATCGCCGACGATTCGTTGGCCATCGACGGCCTTGCCCTGGATGATGAGCCGTGAGAGCGGCGTTTCGATTTCCTGTTGGAGCAGACGCTTCAAGGGACGGGCGCCGTAGACCTGATCATAGCCGCGCGCGGCCAGATCGGCCACAGCCGCCGGAGAAAGTTCCAGGGACATCCGCCGATCCGCCAACCGGACCCTGAGTCGCTCTAATTGGATTTCCACGATTTGCGCCAGCTCCTCCCGTGTAAGCGGATGAAAGACCACAACTTCATCGACCCGGTTTAAAAATTCAGGGCGGAAGTGCTGTTGAATTTCTCTGAGCACCAAGGCGCGAATGCCTTCGTAATCCATTTGCCGTTGCTGGGCCTCCAGGATTTCCTGACTGCCCAGATTTGAGGTCATGATGAGCACGGTGTTTTTAAAGTCCACCGTTCGGCCTTGCGAATCGGTTAACCGCCCCTCATCCAAGACCTGGAGCAGGATGTTGAACACATCATGGTGCGCTTTTTCGATTTCATCGAACAGAATGACTGTGAAGGGTTTTCGTCTCACCGCTTCGGTTAACTGTCCGCCCTCCTCGTAGCCCACATATCCCGGAGGGGCACCGATCAGTCGGGCTACGGTATGTTTTTCCATATATTCCGACATGTCAATCCGAACCATATTAGACTCGTCGTCGAAGAGGGTATGCGCCAGCGCCCGCGCCAACTCGGTTTTGCCGACCCCGGTAGGACCCAGGAAGAGAAACGAGCCGATGGGGCGATTGGGGTCTTTAATCCCCGACCGGGCCCGCAACACGGCTTCCGCCACGGCCTGCACGGCTTCATCCTGGCCGATGACGCGTTTATGCAGCCATTCATCGAGATGCAGGAGCTTTTCGACTTCGCCTTGCAGTAACCGGCTTACAGGAATGCCCGTCCATCGGCTGACCACCTCGGCAATGTCATCTTCATCGACTTCTTCTTTGAGCAGACGGCTGGTGCCCTGCTGATTGGCCAGCCGCTCTTCTTCGTCCTTCATGGATTTTTCCAGTTTGGGTAGAGTGCCATAGCGCAATTCCGCCACGCGGTTCAGGTCATACTGCCGCTCGGCCTGTTCGATCTGTTGTTTGGCCCCTTCGATCTCCTGACGGATCGTTTGTAATTTACCGACGGACGATTTCTCCGCATCCCACTGGCTTTTTAAGTCATTCAGGGCTTCCTGTTTGTCCTTTAACTCCTGCTCGATTGTTCCCAACCGGGTGCGGCTGGCCGCATCGGTTTCTTTTTTTAAGGCTTCCCGTTCAATTTCCAATTGCAGGACTTTTCGCGAGATTTCATCCATTTCGGCCGGCATGCTGTCGATTTCCGTTCGCAGGCGCGCGCTCGCTTCATCGATGAGGTCAATGGCTTTGTCGGGCAGAAACCGGTCACCGATGTAACGATTGGACAGGCGTGAGGCGGCCACTAATGCCGAATCTTTGATTCGCACGCCATGATGGACTTCGTACCGCTCCTTCAATCCACGCAGAATAGAAATGGTATCTTCCACCGACGGCTGATCGACCACGACCGGTTGGAAGCGTCGCTCCAAGGCCGCATCCTTTTCAATATGTTTCCGGTATTCATCAAGCGTGGTGGCGCCAATCAGATGAAGTTCGCCTCTGGCCAACATCGGCTTCAACAAATTCGCGGCATCCATGGAGCCCTCGGCCGCTCCGGCCCCCACAACCGTGTGTAATTCATCGATAAACAGCAGAATCTGTCCCTGGGAGGATTGAATTTCTTTTAAGACGGCTTTTAACCGCTCTTCAAATTCCCCACGAAATTTGGCACCGGCCACCAGCGCTCCCATATCGAGCACAATCAAGCGTTTATTCTTAAGTCCTTCCGGCACATCCCCTTTGATGATCCGTTGTGCCAGTCCTTCGACAATGGCCGTTTTCCCCACTCCCGGTTCTCCTATCAGGACCGGATTGTTCTTGGTGCGGCGGGACAGGATTTGCACAACCCGACGAATTTCTTCGTCGCGGCCGATCACCGGGTCCAATTTTCCCTGGCTGGCCAACCTGGTCAGATCCCGGCCATATTTTTCTAGGGCTTGATAGGTGCCCTCGGGATCCTGGCTGGTCACGCGTTGATTACCACGCACTTCCTGAAGACCGGCGAGGACCTTATCCCGTTTGAGCCCCATTGACGTAAACACGCCTCCTTCGGCCACCATGGCCAGGATGACATGTTCGACACTCAGGTATTCATCCCGGAGTTCCTTCATCTCCGCTTCGGCCTGGTTGAGCACCTTTGCCAGACGCGGAGAGAGATGTACCTGCCCGGGGGGCGCCCCACTTCCCTGAACCTGAGGAACCTTTTGTAACGCTTGCTCTGCGGCATTTTTGACGGCGGTGGGCGAGATAGCCGCATGCTCCAATAGGGGGTGAGCCAATCCACCGGATTGCTCCAACAACGCCACCAGAAGATGCTCCACATCTATGCCTTGGTGGCTTCGTCGCATCGCGATCCCCGAGGCAGCCTGCAAGGCTTCCTGTAATTTGATCGTCATCCGGTTCAGGTCCATTGGCTTCCCTCCTTAATGTATGAAGACTTTCTCTCTCACTTAAAGAGATAACAATCTCTTAGCCGAATTCAACCCCTGACGATAGACTCCCTTATTCCTGCCATATTCAACCCAGCACCGGGCAAACAGTGCGCCAATAATTCGAGGTGAGACATGCGAGCCAGTTAGGACGATGATGAACACAGGATGCGTTCGTACAACTGATGCACCGTGGTGGTATGTCGACGATAATCGTACAGGAACTTTTCCGTGGCCTGTGCCACCGTCAACTGTTTCAAATAGCCCATTCGGACGGCGCATTTGCCAATTTCTTCAGTCTTGCTCGGGAGCAGATGGGTTTGAAATTCATGAACCATTTGGAGTTTATGCTCAAGATTTCTCAAAAACACATAGGACTCTTTCAGCAAGCGCGCCTCCTGTGCGGTCAATTTATCAATATGCGTCAACTTCACCAAACCTTTGAGCGTTTGCCGGTCACGGAT
>DOFS01000628.1:0-2813 GCA_003523945.1 Nitrospiraceae bacterium
GCTGTTAGTTGGTTTAGGGTTATTTACTGTTACCGTACTTGTGGGCTTGGCGATTCATGCAGTGATCATTCTGGGGCTCATCCTGCGTTTTGCTGGTGGACGTCCTCCCTTGGAATATATTCGTGCACTTGGGGCGGCCCTCACGAGTGCGTTTGCGACGGCGAGTTCGTCCGCGACCTTGCCTCTGACGATGGAAGGGGTTGAAAGCGCCGGGGTGAGCAGTCGCTCAAGCCGGTTTGTCCTTCCGGTCGGGGCGACGGTCAATATGGATGGATCGGCGCTGTATGAAGCCGTGGCCGCGGTGTTTATCGCCCAGGCCTGGGGGATTGAGTTAAGTGGTGGGGCGCTTGTTGTTCTATTTGTGGTAGCGACCGTGTCCGCCATTGGGGCGGCGGGGATACCCGAGGCCGGCCTGGTGACCATGGTGGTCGTGTTGCAGGCAGTCGGGCTGCCACTGGAGGGGCTTGGGCTTCTCCTGGCCATTGACTGGTTGATTGATCGATTTCGAACGGCAGTGAATGTCTGGGGTGATGCCGTGGGCGCCGCGGTTGTGGATCGGTGTATCACAGCCTAACCGCGGATGTCTGATTCCGTGAATAGTTTGTTTTTCCAAAGAAGTTCTGTGTTATATAGCCTGGCAATGCTTGCTCGATAGATTTTTTACCACTCATTATTTTAGGTGAATAAGAAATGGAATCAAAAATCACGTATCAGAAAATTGCTTCTCACGAAGCCAAAAAGGGAACGTTTGACAAGTGCGTTTTACTGTACTCGGGAGGCCTGGATACCTCCATCATGCTCAAATGGATTCAGGAAGCCTATGCCTGTTCCATCGTAGCCCTGACTGTCGATGTGGGCCAGTTACATGAGGACCTTGAGGCGGTCAAAGCAAAGGCGATCAAGCTTGGAGCCGAGGAGGCCGTGGTCATTGACGCCAGGGAAGAATTTGCCGAAAAGCTGCTATCACGTGCTATTAAAGCCAATGCGGATTACCAGGGAGGGTATCCCCTCTCGACACCCCTGGCCCGGGTGACGTTGTCTGAAATTGCCGTTCGGGTGGCCAAGGAACGGGGCATCAAGGTAATTGCTCACGGCTCCACCGGAAAAGGGAATGATCAGGTTCGCTTTGAAAATTATATTACGACCTTAGATGCCAATATGAAGGTGATCGCTCCGGTTCGTGAATGGAGTATGGGGCGGGATGAACAGATTGATTATGCCAAAAAACATGATATCCCCATTAAACAAAATAAAGAGTACCTGTATTCGCATGATGATAATATGTGGGGCTCGACTAATGAGGGAGGGGATATTGAGGACCCGGCCTGCATTCCTGACTTACGAAAGTTTCTGCAAGTGTGCATTCCTCCGGAACAGGCACCGGATGAACCGGAAATTGTTGAAGTGGGGTTCAAGAAAGGCATTCCTTGTTCAATCAATGGTGAAGATCTGTCCCTTTGCCAGGTCATTGAACGAGCCAATGCCGCGGGAGCACGGCATGGGGTCGGCATTGTGCATTTGACGGAGGACCGCTTGGTGGGCTTAAAAGTTCGTGGTGTGTATGAAGCGCCGGGAGCCGAGATCCTGATCAAGGCGCATTTTAATCTGGAAAAACTCGTCAATACTCGTGACTTAAACGAACTCAAAAGAATCATTGACGAGAAGTGGGCTTATACCTGTTATGGCGCCAAATGGTTTGACCCATCCATGGATGCCATCCATGCCTTTCAGGATTCCGCCAACCAGCGTGTGAATGGCACGGTGAAAGTGAAGCTGTTTAAGGGAAAAGCTGATGTGGTTGCCATGAAATCCCCATATTCCTTATTTGATGCCAACCTGGCCACATTTAATAAGGATGCGAGTTTCAACCAGAATGCGTCTGCAGGTTTTATTGAGATTTACAATCTGGCGCAAAAGACCTACCGGCGATTGGATCAGGTGTAGGATGAAATGAGGAGAAGGAATTCGTGATGAGAGAAGATTTGGTGCAATCAGCTGTGAAGGGAAAAACCCTATTTTAACTTCACGTCGATAAAGGCTTTTTGTTTTAATTCCGCAAGCCAATTCCGATAGGCTTCCTCTGAGCGTTGTTTGAGAAGGGTTCCACGAATATCCCGTTCCACGGCCTCAAGCGGAAGGGGTTGGGGTTCTTGAATTTCTTCCACCAGGAGGAGGTGAAATCCTAAGAGGGTTTCAATGGGGGCCGAGATGTGTCCCGGTTTTAGATCTTTGACCACCTGCCTCAGAGGATCCACTAATTCGTTTTCCTGCACCCAGCCTAATTCATGCACTTGCTGAAAATGTCCGGTGGCAAGGTCCTCTAACGACGTATTCGGAGTCCATGCGGCATACATGGTTTCGGCTTTGTTCTTGGCTCTCTCTCGTTCGAACCCTTCTTGGCCGGCTATCAGGCATTGCTTTAGTCGGTACCGGGGTGACGTGAGAAACAGAGTCGGGTTGGCGTCATAAAATCGTTGGATTTCCTCTTCCTCGACGACGACGTTCCGGCGAACCTCGAAGTCAAAAAGTTTTTTGAGGAGCATTTGGTGACCGAATTCTTCTTCGGTTTGCGTGGGCGGCAAGGGAGTTCGTCGTAAAGCGGCATCGATCTCGTCCTGTGTGACCGAGAGCCCCTTGGCCTGGGCTTCTTGAATCTGGAGGCGATCATCGATCAGGTTGTTCAGGACCTCTCGTTGTTTTTGGTGGTATCGCCGGGCCAGTTCCTCTCCGTGATATTTTGCGGTAAGCCGCTTGTACTCGTCCCGTATTTCCTTTTCAAGATCGGACCAGGTGATCACCTCTTTATTCACCAC
>DOFS01000628.1:3051-6669 GCA_003523945.1 Nitrospiraceae bacterium
ATGTTCTCGCTTCCTCTTTGGTCATCGACTGATAGAGGTCTTGTAAAATCATATTGGCCCTGGGGTACATGGACGCCCAATCCTGCTCCGGTAAGGTTACACGAAAGGCACGAGGCGTAAGACAGTCCAGGCGATCTTTCCAGCTGTCCATCAATGCACGGAGTCCCTGTTCCGGCAGTTTGGCCCGTTCATGAAAGCGCAGGTTCATCAGCCCGCCACGGACTTCGACATACTCGAGTTGCAGGGATTTGGCCAGCACTTTGATTTGCATGACTTCAAACAGTCGTTCCATGGCGGCGGGTGGCGATCCAAACCGGTCGAGGGTCTCCCCATACAATAAGGCCAAATCCCCTAACCGATCACTCCCGGATAACCGTTTATAGAGTCCCAGGCGCTGAGAGGCGTCTTCCACATATTCTTCGGGAATGAAGGCTGAGACATCAAGTTGAAGCGTGGGTTCCCATTCCTCTTCCACCTCTTGCCCTTTGAGCTGTTGAACAGCCTGTTCCACCATTTGTAAATAGAGATCCAGCCCCACGGCGGCGATATTGCCGGACTGTTGTTTCCCGAGTAAATTCCCCGCTCCCCGGATTTCAAGGTCGGCGGCCGCTATCCGGAAGCCAGAGCCAAGTTCCGCAAATTCTTGAATGGCGTTCATGCGTTTTTGGGCGTCGGTACTCAGTGTTTCCTCGTTCGGAATGAAAAGGTAGGCAAAGGCTTGTAGCCCGCTGCGTCCGACCCGTCCGCGAAGTTGATACAGCTGGGAGAGCCCGAATAGGTCCGCCCGATCAATCAAGATGGTGTTGGCACTTGGAATATCCAACCCGGATTGGATGATGGCAGAGGCCAGCAACACATCGGCTTCCTGGTGAAAAAATCGCAGCATCACCCGTTCCAATAATTGTTCATTCATTTGGCCATGTGCCATCAATACCCGTGCCTCCGGAACCAGATCTTGTAACCAGGCTCCGGTTTGCTCCATGGTTTCCACTCGATTGTGTACATAGTACACCTGCCCTCCTCGAGCGAGTTCCCGGCCAATGGCCTCGCGCACCACGTTCGCATCAAATCGAAGGACTTGGGTTTCTACCGCCAACCGACCGGGAGGAGCAGTTTCAATGACCGATAGGTCTCTTACTCCGGAAAAGGCCATCTGCAGGGTTCGGGGGATTGGGGTCGCGGAAAGCGTGAGCACATCGACTTGGGTCCGGAGTTGCTTCAGCCGTTCTTTATGGCGGACGCCAAACGATTGTTCTTCATCGATAATCACCAAGCCTAATTGTTTAAAGACGACATCCTTCTGCACGACTCGATGGGTGCCGATCACAATGTCGATCAGCCCGGCAGCCAGATCTTTCAATGTAGCTTTGATCTCATTGGCTGATTGAAAACGTGACAAAATACCGATTTTGATCGGGAAGGGGGAAAAGCGTATTGAAAAGTTTTCAAAATGTTGTTGAGCCAGCAATGTCGTGGGAACCAGAACGGCGACCTGACGATTGGCCTGGATGGCCTTAAAGGCGGCACGCATGGCGACCTCGGTTTTTCCATATCCCACATCACCACAGACCAATCGGTCCATAGGTTTTGGCGATTCCATGTCTCGCCCGATTTCTTCAATGGCTCGAAGCTGGTCAGGGGTTTCTTCATATTCAAATCCCGCCTCAAACTCATGGACCAATAGGGTGTCCTCCTGGTACGCGGTCCGTCTGGCGACTTCCCGGTTGGCATAGAGTTCAACCAGTTCCTCGGTCATATCCTCGATGCCTTTTTTGATTTTTGCCTTGGTTTTTCCCCAAGCCGTGCCTCCCAGGCGATCCAGTCTGGGAGTTCGTTGTTCTGCTCCTCGATAGCGGTGTATGTGGTTCAAGCGGTCCAGGGGGACATACAGGGTGTCGGTTCCACCGAACTGCAACAGCAAATAATCGCTGGTAAAGCCTTGCACCTCCAATCGCCGCAAGCCCAGATATCGTCCAATGCCATGTTGGAGATGTACGACGAGATCGCCTTCTTTCAGATCTTCCAGCGACGAGAAAAATTTGGCAGTGGGAGATTTTGTGTGGGGACGATGCCGGATGCCTTTCCCAAATAATTCTTCCTCGGTCACGAATGCGATGTGCCCATCAGGCGAAATGAACCCTGCCGAGAGGTCCCCTTCGAGACAGTAAAATGGTGAGCGGGTATCCTTGGCCGGTTGGGGGAAAGGGTGTTGCCATTTATTGGCCGGAAAGCCATGGTCATGCAATAAGGACAACAGGCGTTCCACTTGTCCGGTACTACGCGCCACAAAAAAGATCTCGGAGTCCGCCCGCAATTGGTCCAGTTTGGAAAGCGTTTCCTTGAAGGGAAGTCCGCGAATGCCTAACCCCACACTGCTGGGGGACTGAGCTTGTAGGGAAATAGGCACACAGGGCATGGTGGTGGCATCAGGAGCCACACTATCCCACCACACGGACGGACACATGCTGGTATAGGTTTTAATGGTCTCCCACATTTCATAAAGTTGATCGGGCTCAGCATGGGTGGAAGCGCCCCCTTGGCCAGGCTCAAGGTGCTCCCATGTTTCTAGTAATCCATTCCAGAATTGGGCAGCCGCAGTATCCAGATCGACCGGGCGGTAGAAAGAGACGGTGACAGGGGTGTGGATGTACTCAATCAGTGTGACTAACTTAGGGTAATACCGTGGCAAGTCCCATTCAATGCTTGCCTGGACGGGTTCGCTGGAGGTATCCGGTTGCCCGGAATCGGGAGGAATAAACTCCCGGGTGGGTAAAACCCAGGTTTCCTTAAGATGGGTGATGGATTCTTGGGTCGAGGGATCAAATGTCCGGATGGATTCGACAGTATCCCCAAGAAATTCAACACGGACGGGATGGTCTTGAGCTGTGGAAAAAATATCCACAATACCGCCACGCACGCTGAACTCGCCGGGGACTTCAGCCAACGACCCACGTTCATACCCTAACCGGATTAATGAACGAAGAAGCACCTCACGCTCGCACGTCTTGCCTACCTTGAGAGAGAAGCAGGCTTCAGCGAAGACCTCCGGGGGAAGCAGCCTATGCAATACTGCAGGCAGCGAACTCACCAGCACGGTGCTTTCACCCCGAGACAACCGGTGTAGGGACCGAACACGCTGGCAGATGACGCTGTGGGCCGGTAGTGCAGGGTTATATGGAATTGTGGCCCATGGGGGGAACAACGCCAATGTCTCGTGATCCCGCCTGATGAACGAGAAGAAGAATTCTAGGTCTTCATACAGTTCTTCGGCCTCTTCCTGTGTGGGTGTGATAATGAGGTGGGTTTGGCCGTCAATGCCAGCGGTCTTTTTCTCCGGGAGGGTGAACAAGGTCATGGCAAGAGCAAGGCAGGCCTGCTGCGTACTGAGGAGACATGGCGGGGGCATGACTTCCGGGATCGCAGGAACAACCGTACGCAACTGGTTTGTAAAATGATGGAAAACGGATGGAACATTCATAAGCTGAAACACACCACGAAAAAATTTCTCGACGAGCGGGTTAGGGGTTAGGAGGATGGGGTTATTTCATGAGCGGCGAGAATGCGTTGAATGATCGTGGTGGTGGAAATATCCGGGACGAGTGGAATCGTTCGCACAAA
>DOFS01000630.1:0-2449 GCA_003523945.1 Nitrospiraceae bacterium
CCCATGAGATTGCGCATGTCACACAGAAACACATGCTGGACGCCATTCGCCGGGGAGCCCTGATGGGCAGTGTCTCGGAACTGTCCCTCACCGCCATGAAACAGGATCCGGCGATGTTCTCCAGCGTCATCGACGAAATGACCGACCTGTTGTTTACCAAAGGACTGGATAAAGACAAAGAATTTGAAGCTGATGTGGTGGGCGTAGAATATGCCTATCGGGCCGGATATAACCCGCGAGGACTGGAAGATTATCTGCAGACATTGGCCAAAGAAGAAGGGCATGTGGAGTCCAAGTTTTTCACCACGCATCCTTCCACCACTCTCCGTATCTCCAAAATCGATTCGCTCTTAAAAGATTATTCCGATATCAAAAGTCTGCCATTCCTCACGGAGCGTTTTCATCAATATGTGAAGGCGGGGTAAGGCTTGGGAAATTTGAGGATTTACTAGTAGGAGGGTATGTCCTTCGCAGCTAGAATGAAGATAGGCCGATCCATATACAAGGACTTGAGTGTTGGGGAAATTCTTGGGAAGACTGTAAATCAATACGGCAATTAGAATGTAATCTGCATGTCTGGTTCGATTAATATGCAGGTCGGCATACTCAATAGTTAGGTGTCTCTCTTCAAGGCCACTGGCTATGAAAATCACAAAAGATCAATACAAGCAAGCGCTATCCGCCAAGGGTGTGTTGAAGCACAGGAGTATCGAGCTTCTCAACATGCTTTACGATGCGCCAAACTGTGCGGCAACCGCCCCTCAACTCGCTCAAATGTTGGGGTACAACGCCTTTCCTCCTGTTAATTCCCTAATGGGACGACTCGGAAAAAGAATTGCAAAACACCTCAACCTTGATCTTCCGAAACGAGAGCACAACAGTCCCGGGTGGTGGAAAGTTGTAGCACATGGCGAACAACGACCAGAGGGATTTACGTGGGAGCTTAGAAACGAATTGTTTGACGCGCTGGTAGAGCTTGGGATGCTTCAAGACGCCGACAACAAGCTTTACCCCGAAGTCATATCTCCAAAGTTGATCCTATCTGAGGGAAAGAAGAAACGGGTTCTCGTGAATGCATTTGAACGAAACAGCATCGCAAGATCCCTCTGCGTCAACCACTACAAAGCGCAATGCATTGTCTGCGGTTTTGGTTTTAAGGAAAAGTACGGGGAAATCGGGACTGGCTTCATCCACGTGCATCACTTAATTGAGTTGTCATCTATTGATAAGGAGTACAAAGTAAATCCAATTACCGATTTACGTCCCGTGTGTCCAAATTGTCACGCCATGCTTCATCAGCAAAACCCTGCGTTTCCCATTGAAGAACTGCGTAAGATCATCGTGAACAAGGCCTAGCCTCTCAGTCAACCGAAAAGGGGGTCAAGTCTTTTGTTGATATTTTTGTGTGCAGGTATGAGGAAGCAGTTCGCAGGAAAATGCTTCAAAAAGCAGAGGGGAAAGGTGGAAACAGAAATTCGTCAACAACAAAATTGACTCCATACTCACCCTCAACTCTCGGGGCAACGCGATAAATTGTGTAGCCGGGTTTCGCCCCGGCAGGCGAGGTCCTTTTGTTTCGGCAAAAGGACCCAAAACCATTGACGCCCCGTCCGGTCTCATTAAGATGGGACGGACGCGAGTCTTAGGAGGGCGGCCTAACTCGCTGCGCTCAAACAAAGTCCGCCGGTTCATAAGAGCGTCCGACCCAAGGACCGGACGGCAGGCGTCAGTCATAGGCGAGGGCAGCACATGGATTAAAGAACCTTTTGGAAATTAATTGAAATCAATATAGGATAAAGCAATGCCCGTTTGTATACTTATTAGTTCAACGCACAGCACACAAAGAGGTGACACATGAAATACAGAGTGTTGATTGAACAAGACGAAGACGGGGTTTTTGTGGCTGAAGTCCCGTCTTTACCTGGTTGTATTTCCCAAGGCCCAACTAGAGCCGATGCGCTGAAGAACATTCAAGAAGCCATCGAAGTGTATCTAGAAAGTTTGAAGGCCCACGATGAGCCTATACCTCCGTCTATAAATGAGGAGGTAGTTGAGGTAGTTGTGTGAGCGTCTTACCGAGGATATCGGGACGGAAAATCGTCACTGCTTTGTCCAAGGCAGGATATAAAAAAGACAGACAGAAAGGCAGCCATATTGTCCTCCGTCAAGTGGAGGCACCTCACCGACGTATTGTTGTCCCCGATCATGATGAGGTCGCCAAGGGAACATTGCGTGCAATTATCAAACAAACGGGATTGACTGTTGAGGAATTTAAGGATCTGCTATAACCCAAGATTTCACTAAAGCAGATACTCCTATTGGCACCTTAACCAGCCGCGAACTCAGTTTTTGTCTAAATTCAACTGCAAAGTCATGAAGTGAACACATCGTTCTGATGTTTCACACTCTGGTGCTCACATGATGTTCGATGTTGCCGGGTTTCGCCCCG
>DOFS01000630.1:2602-4470 GCA_003523945.1 Nitrospiraceae bacterium
AGGCCCCAAAACCAATGACGCCCCGTCTGGCCTCATGGGGGGCGGACGGACGCCAGCTTCAGGAGGGCGGACCAACTCGCTGCGCTCTGACAGGTCCGCCAAATACCAAAAGCGTCCATCCCTGGGGCCAGCCGGCAGGCGTTGGAGCAGAGAAAAAAGAAAACCGAGGATTGGAACCTGGCCCGCGAAAGAAAGACTCTAAAACGAATCGAGCCATTGGAGTAAGCCCATGTTGCCAAAATTGCGAGAAGCCAAATACACACAGGATTACTCCATCTGGCTAAAGTTTGCGGATGGGGTAGAAGGTGAAGTTGATTTTGAGGACGAGCTATGGGGAGAAGTTTTCGAACCTCTGAAGGAAAAGGCTCTGTTCGCAAAGTTCTCGCTTAACAAGGAACTTGAAACCATCGTCTGGCCAAACGGAGCTGATTTCGCACCTGAGTTCCTGTACCAAAAGTTGTGCCCTACCTATTCCCTCAAGCCAACATCCAAAAGCGGCGTGGCTTAACGCTGCATAACCACATCAAGTCCTACAAAAACAGGGGGCAAATTTGTTGCTGAGGGTTTCGTGCGCAGATATGGAGGAAGCAGTCCGCAGGCAAAGGCTTCAAGAAACGGTTAGAAGCAGAGATTCGTCAATAACAGATTTGACCCTATACTCCCATACCCACAAGATTTTCTGTGTTGCCGGGTTTCGCCCCGGCAGGCGAGGCCCTTTTGTTTCGGCAAAACGCCCCAAAACCAGTGACGCCCCGTCTGGCTTCATGAGAGCGGAGGTACACCAACCTGAAGAGGGCGGACCAACTTACTCCGCTCAAACAAGGCCCGCCAAATCCTAAGAGCGTCCCTCCTTTGGGCCAGACGGCAGCCGTCAGAGCAGGGGAGACGATTCAAAACCCTTTTCCAGACGAAGAATCCTACTAAAAAGATAGAACCAGTTTTTTGCCCATTCACCAGGAAATGCACGCACGGCCTTCTTCTTTGGTTTTTTGCACACCGTCAGCCGACTGCAGTCGGCTAAACGTCTTGCCACTCAACCGCAAGCGGCGCTCTTGATAATTTGAATCAGCCTGCTCCGCCCTCGCTGCTCATCGGCGGGAGCGGCCTGTTAGACGACCAGAGTTCCCATGCGCGCTGTCGGTGAGGCTCTAGCCAGAAAAGGCGGTCGAATGGATGGTCGTAAACAACCTGCCCCGATTCCTTGGCCAATTCCACCGGTGCCCCCCGCGAGAATTCGTCATTGACAATGATTAGCCACAGCTCTTGGCACTTCATAAGAGCATGGGACGCCATTAATGTCTTTCGTTCGAGCACAGGTTGAATATGCGTAGGCTCAACCGACGCCACCCAGCCGCCCGCGTCTGCGGACCACAATCGGTCTCGGCCATCGACGCTCGCCCGGATGGTTATGTCGGTGACACCGGGCGGGAGTCGATCCCATGGAACCCTGACTGCTGGCTCATTGAGCGAAAAAGGTGGCACAGTTTCCAGCACAGCCCGCGCGATCGCCTCGCCGCGCTCCCGAACGTTGCGTTTGGTAACGAAGATAGGCCTCGCAAAAAACACGGTCACGTACAAGCCCGGCCCGCCCGCTTCAGCGTGAACTTTGTCGGCGACGGCGACAACGCGATCCTTGAGGGCCTGCTCCTCCTGATGCGGCCGCTTTCCCTCGAGCGCCGGCCAATAAAATACCGTTACCTCTATACCTATTCTCCGCCGATCAGACTGCACGAGGAAGTCCGGCGATTCGTCGCTCTGTACTGTACCCCTTGGAAAATCGGGAACAGCCCGTCGAAGCTGTTCGATGTACCACCGTTCTAAATGTTTGTTCGCCATCGGTCGTCCGGCTAACAGAGTCCGCGGCTGAG
>DOFS01000176.1:0-7880 GCA_003523945.1 Nitrospiraceae bacterium
CATGGGCATGGACGGTCTCCTTGAGGAAAAGAAACATCGAATGGTCGCCGCCATTGATGATGGTCTTTAGTATAAAAACGGGTGGGGAGTATTACAGGCGGCTTGGCGGAAAACGAAAGAAGAGGGAGGTGGTCTGAGTACCCGTGTGGCAGGTGAAAAATGTTGTCAGCGGACTATTTCATTTAACCTGATCATTAGGGGATAATGGTTCCTGCATTTTGACTGAAAACACATTTGTGGGTCTTCTGATGCTATTCAGATTTTCCCGGTGTCCATTTTCCGCCCTTGTCTAGCCGGTGAGGGGAATATGGCCGAAGCACTCACCCCGTCCTCAATGGCGACCTCCGGTCGTGAGGGTGTGCCCTCGTATTCTTCCCCTGAATCCCTACCAAACTTCCCTTCTCCGGAAGATCATATCTTAAGAAAAATCATCGAAGGAGTTGAGGCCCAGACCGGCCAGCGATTTTTTGAATCTCTCGTCGAGCATCTGGCCAAAGCTCTGGGGGTGCGATGGGCATACCTGTCAGAACTGAGCGAGCAGGATAACTGTTTTTATTCAAAGGCGGCATGGTCACCCCAGGGACTCCTTCCGCGATTCTCCGTCCCGCCTGATGGACCCTGCGAAACCGTATTAACCCGTCAACTCGTGCATCATGCGGATGATTTGATCGGGAAATATCCCGGGGTTCCCATCCTGAAAGACTGGAGGGCGGTCAGTTATTGCGGGGTTCCCCTCATCGATTCGGCCGGGAACGTGGCCGGGCACCTGGCCGTATTGGACGATAAACCCATGCCCAACGGTGACTATGTGGCCTCGACCCTGCGAATTGTCGCTCCCCGGGTCGGTGCTGAACTCGAACGTCTCCGCCTGGATCAGGCGTTGCAAAAAAGTAATTCCATCCTCCGGTTGGTTGATGAAGGCACGGCCGCCACTTCCGGTGGAGAATTCTTCCAAGCCCTAGCCAGAAATCTGGCCAAAGCGCTGAGGGTTCAATATGCCTTCGTGGGAGAACTCCTTGAAGGTCAAAACCGGGTGAGGACGCTGGCCTTTTGGAAAGGTGAAGCGTTCCTCGAAAACTTTGAATATGATCTGGCTGGCACACCATGTGAAAAAGTCATGCGGGGGGAAATCTGCCATTTTGCCCATGGCGTCCAAACGCTGTTTCCCGCCGATAAAGATTTGGTGAAATTACAGGCCGAGAGTTATCTGGCGATTCCCCTGGTTGGTCCGGATGGAATTGTCCTTGGACATTTGGCCGCACTGGATGTCAAACCGCTGGCGGCGAGCCCGCAGGATTATTCCATTTTTAAAATTTTTGGTGCTCGAGCCGCGACTGAATTATCACGTCTGCGTTTGGAAGAAAGTGTTCATCAGGGGGAGGTGATTCTGAGAAAGATTGTGGAAGGAACGGCTTCGACCATCGGAGACCAGTTCTTTCAATCCTTAGTCCAGAATTTGGCCAGTGCCTTGAATGTGCGTTATGCCTTCGTCTCAGAAATGTTGCCCGACAACATTAAAGTACGAACTCTGGCCTTTTGGACCGGTGAGGGATTTCTGCCCAATTTTGAATATGATCTGGAGCATAGCCCCTGCAAGCAGGTCCTGGCGGGGGAGATCTGCCATTTCCCGGAGCATGTGCAGCAACTGTTTCCTCACGAGGAGGGGTTGGTCGAACTGGGAGCAGAAAGCTATTTGGCTATTCCCTTACTCAATCAGTCTGGTGACGTGCTTGGGCATTTAGCGGCCTTGGACGTGCGTCCGATGCCGATGGATGCCCGCTTGCTTCCCCTCTTTCGAATTTTCGGTGCGCGGGCAGGAGCGGAGCTGGAGCGCCAAAAGATTCATGCCCGCCTTGCGGAAAACGAGGAGCGCCTCCGCGACTTGTTTGACGAGGCGCCGATTGCCTATGTGCATGAAGGACTGGATACCCGTTTTATTCGTGCCAACCGGGCGGCGATGAAAAGTCTGGGCATCAAGCCGGAAGACGTCTCCCATACATACGGAAAATCTTTCATCCCCGACACACCCGGGGCCCAGCGCCGTTTGCATGAGGCGTTCGCGTCCGTCGGGCACGGCACCGACACCAGCGGAGTCATTCTCGAATTGGCCCGAAAGGACAATGGCAAGCCACTGTGGATTCAGTGGTGGTCAAAGCCGGATCCCAGCGGGACCTACACCCGCACGATGTTCCTGGATATTACGGATCGCATACTGATGGAACAGGAGAAAGCCCGGCTTGAGGCTCAGAATACCTACCTGCGGGAGGAAATCCAGAGCGTCCACAATTTCGAGGAGTTGATCGGGGAGTCACAGGCCCTCAAGACCGTCTTACGAAATGTGGAGCGTGTGGCGCCCACCGATTCGACAGTCCTGATTACCGGGGAAACGGGAACGGGCAAGGAACTGATGGCCCGGGCCATCCACAATTTGAGCCCACGCAAAGCAAAACCTCTCGTCAAGGTGAACTGCGCGGCCATTCCGTCCGGGTTGATCGAAAGCGAGTTATTCGGTCACGAAAAGGGAGCATTTACCGGAGCCTTAAGCCGAAAAATCGGCCGGTTTGAGCTGGCCGATGGAGGCACCATCTTCCTCGATGAGATTGGGGAGCTCCCGTTGGATGTGCAATCCAAACTGTTGCGGGTTCTTCAAGAAGGTGAATTCGAGCGCGTAGGTGGGACCAAAACTAATCAGGTTCATGTTCGCGTGATCGCTGCAACCAATCGGGAGTTAGCTCAGGAAATCCGGAAAGGGAGATTCCGCCCGGACTTATTTTACCGGTTGAATGTGTTCCCCATTGCTCTTCCCGCCCTTCGTGACCGGAAGGACGATATCCCCCTGTTAGCTGAATACTTTGTCCAAAAGTATGCTTCCCGTATGGGAAAAAAAATTGTCAGCATTCCCGCAGTGTTCCATAAGACGCTTGGGCATTACGCCTGGCCGGGGAATATCCGGGAGTTGGAACATGTGATTGAAAGGGCGGTTATTTTAACCGAGGGAGAATGTCTGCAATCCATAGCCATTGAGACTCAACCCGTGGGGGACATTCCGGAAGACGGGGGGGGGCTGACATTGGAGGCGTGTGAGCGTCGGCACATTGAACAGGTGCTGGGGCAAGTTGGCTGGAAGATCAGCGGATCAGGGGGGGCGGCCGAGCTTTTGGGACTCCGGCCGACGACGTTGGAAGCTCGAATGAAAAAACTGGGACTGATAAGAAAGAAATAAGAAGATTTTCCCAATATGTTGTGAGGGTCCCAATATATTGGGAATGGGAAAGGCAAGAAATCAGCAAAGAGTTTAACCGATAAATTAATAAAATTTCTTTAAAGCTGGCCACTTAGTTCATATCTAAGTGGCCAGCTTTTTTTTGGCCCGGAGGTTGCTGTAGAGCATTGATCATGAGGACGTATAACCAAATCGAAAAAAAGGATGTACCGATGATTCGAATTACCCTGATGGATACCACAGAAGGACCCACCACAGTGAAAGTTGAAGGACGAATCGTTTCAGATTGGGTCAGTGTGGTGGAAACCGAATGCCAAAACCTTCTTACGCAAGGAAAGACCGTTTCCCTGGATTTATCCGAAGTCGCCTTTGTCGGAGCCGAGGGAATCGACATGATTCGACGGATGCTTGACAGGGGCTGTGTCTTATCGAGCTGTTCCTTATTTATTCACCATGTCTTATGTACCCAAACTTAAACATTGAGGAGACTGTCATGAATACTGCCATGGTTGATTATTTCGACGTGTTGTCCCTATTACACCATTCGGGTGATCGTTCCCAACATTCAAATATTGCTGTCCTTGATGGCGGGCAATTGGATACCTCAGAAACCCTGACGGACGCAAAGGCGGGAAGGGCTGAGGCAATCCTGGTAGAAGGTATCAAGCGGGGAGAGGAACATGCTTTTTCTGAACTCGTCGAACGCTTTCATTCCCCCCTGCTCCGTGTGGCCATGACGTTTGTCCATTGTGAGGCCGTTGCAGAGGAAGTGGTCCAAGATACCTGGATGGCGGTGTTGGAGGGCATTCATCGGTTTGAAGGACGGTCATCCCTGAAAACCTGGATATTCCGGATTCTCATCAACCGGGCAAAAACTCAGGGAGTCAGGGAAAGTCGATATATGGAATTTCCAGTAAAATGGAATGGGACCGAACAAAAAGAGGTGGACTCTTTCGACGATTCCTTTGCCCTCGGTGCCGAAGGATGGCCTGCGTCCTGTCTGAATATGATCTCATCGCAGACAGACCTTCCAGCCGATCAACAGATCATGAATAAAGAACTGGTGCAACGGATTGCCGGAGCCATTCACATGCTTCCGGCCATGCAACGAAAAGTCATTCTGCTCCGGGACGTTGAAGGCTTTGAATCGGAGGAGGTCTGCCGGCTGTTGGGATTGTCCGATACCAATCAGCGGGTGTTATTACACCGTGCGCGAACCAAAGTTCGCCAAGCCTTGAGACCGTATCTGGAGCCCCAGGAACCGGAACCTCTTCATCCATGGCCGCTCAAACAATGCGCCTGATCGATCTACGGGTAAGGTTCAGTGGATTGGAAGCCGATTGACTCACCCCGCGAATTTGAGCTTTGAATTGTATCGAATGTTTTGTCAGGTCATGAAGGCCAGTATAGGGCCACCTGACCAGCAGAGGGGACATAAAAAAATGGAGAGAAAACCCACCGGCTGGCGGGCTGCAACTTCAACCAGGGTCTCGTCATAAAATCGGATTCCCGTTTCGAATTAGTTGACAGGGATTCGCTCAGCGTCACCATGGATGGATGTGGCGAGTTGCTGAGCACAAGGGGAAGGATGCCATAGCATTTGGCCCCCTGCAGACAAAACATCCTCGCATCGCTTCACTAAGGAATATTCATCGGAACGACGGGGTGTCAAATTTTAAATTGGATAAAACTAAAGGGTAACCTTAATGCTCTTGACCCTAGAAGGAAGCGCCGACCCAGGCACCGAGGACGATAGCGTCGTCGATGTTGCCGGTGCCGCCGGGGTTCCGAATGTATTGAATCGATGGCTGGATGTAGAAGCTAGGAATGATTTGAATGCGGTGCGCGAGTTCGTACACCATTTCATAGTTTTTGTCCTCGCCAAGCGATTCCCCATATTCATCACTGAACTGGGCATAGGTTGCAAAAGCAATGGTGCGGTCATCCGGCCGCGAGGGAATCAGCCCCTTGTAGACGCTGCCGATATTGGCCTGGAAGGGTGTCTTGGCGACGTCATCCTGATCGGAATAGCTCAGCAGGCCAAATAGCTTGAACCCATCGGCAACCTCAACATTGGCATGGCCGTAAAAGCGTACAAAATGGTCTGTTGTGCCGGTACCGTCGAAGTCCTCGAAGTCGAAGAATGCATTGACGACGCCGACAAAGACACGGGCCGGGCGGCCGAAAACATCGGGCGACCAGTCATACTGGGCCAGAATGGATACCCCGTCGTCGTCGCGTATGCTGAAGTTGACACCATGGTCCTTAAAGTTAAACATATCTTTGCCAATCAGATAGGCACCGAGTTGGAACTGATGCGGCTTTGAAGGCTTGTATTTGATCCGGCCGCCCCAGACGGCAAATGGAAAGGAGGTCAGGGCATTTTCAAGCAGCAATGCGCGGATGGGACCGTTGATTGCCGTGCTAAGCGAATAAAAGTAGAGCGGCGACAAGGCAAAGTCCTGATCGGCTGATATCCGACCGAGCTTGATCGCCCAGGCATCGCCGAAGGACTTTTCCAGCCTGAAATCGTAGAGGTAGTTGGTCTGACCGCCGAAGATGGCCATGGGATTGTAGATTCCGCCTACGGACTCGCCGATGCTGTCACCATGACGATTAACATAGGAAACCTTGAAGGTCATCCCATTCAGGCCCAGCAGCCTTTCAAGATCCATTTCGAGCCCGGCGTAGACTTGCCCTACAAAGTCCTTGTCGGATTCAATCCCCCCGGAAACATTCGCGGCGAAAATTGAATCGTAAACGATGAAAGGCCGAACGCCTGAATCTTCAAGCGAATCGCGAAATCCCCACCAGTTGCCGGTGAGCTGGGCCCCTTCATACCATGATTCGGGTGGCAACTGCGCCGTCGCAGTCGTGGCAATGCTCGATGATAACGATAGGGCGATGGCGATTAGGGTGCCCGCTGAATAGGTTCCACTCATTTCTTTGGTGCCATACGGGCACAAAGGTAAAAAGTCGGTTGTAATCAGCGCTGATCGCTAGGCTGAAAGAATCTTCTGCATCTGCCGCGCGATGTCGGAATTCTCATAGATGGCCTGGACCATCTGGGAATATAGAGCGGTGAATTCCTCTTTTTCGGCTAGATCCCCGAAGATGGGTTCCAGCCGGATAAAGGAGAGCGGGTCGTCCTTGGTACCCGCCGCGGCCCGGTGTAGCTCCTCCTTCATCTCGTCGACGATGTCGAGCTCGACGCCTTTCCTGCATCGGCCTTTATCGCTGTAGAGACACCATGCCGCGATGACGAGGGTGGCGTATTGGAAACTGCCGCCCTGTGCCAGGTTTTCGTGGATCGTCGGGATCAGGAACTTCGGCAGCTTAGCCGAGCTCTCCAGGCAGATTCGCGCCAGGTTGTCCTTGATGTTCGGATTGCCGAAACGCTCGATCAGACTGTCCTTGTAGGCCTCCAAATCGACACCCTCCACCGGATCGAGCACGGGGGTAGCCTCGATATCCATAAACCGGCGCAGATAGGCTGCGAAAAGCGGATCGGCCACGCAGCCGTCGATGGTTTCATGTCCATGAATTGACCCGAGCAGCCCGAGGACGGAATGCCCGGCGTTGAGCAACCGTATCTTCATCTTCTCGTAGGGCGTCACATCGGTGACGAACTGCGCCCCGACCTTTTCCCACGCGGGACGTCCATTCGAAAAATCGTCCTCGATGACCCACTGAGTGAAGGGCTCACAGGTGACCGGCCATTGGTCCTTCAACCCGATTTCGCCACTGAGGTATGCGATATCATCCGGCGTTGTTACGGGCGTGATCCGGTCCACCATGGCATTGGGAAAGCTCACCTCGGTTTCGATCCATTGCGCAAGCTCGGCATCCTGCCTGGAGGCGAAGGCCAGCAACATCTTGCGGGTCATGTCGCCGTTGTGCTGGATGTTGTCGCACGACTGAATGGTGAAGGCCGGGAGCCCGGCCCCGCGGCGTCTTTTAAGCGCGGCGGTCAGATAGCCGAACACCGTCTTCGGGTTGGAGGGATTGTTCAGGTCGTGCTGCACAGCCGGATTGTCGAATTCGAACTCGCCCGTGGCGGTGTTGAGGTTGTACCCGCCCTCGGTGATGGTCAGGGAAACGATCTTGGTGTCTGCGCTTGCCATCTTGTTGATGACGGCGCCGGGATCGTCGCAGCTCAGCAGAAAATCAACGAGCGAACCGATGACGCAGTTTTCAACCTTTCCCGAGGGATGCCTGACGATCAGCGTGTACAGAAAGTCCTGCCTCTTCAGGATGTCGCGCATTTTGCGGTCGTCCCCGCGCAAGCCCACCCCGCAGATGCCCCAGGTGGAGGCATCGAATTCGTTCATGAGCGCATTGGTGTAATACGCTTCGTGCGACCGGTGAAACCCGCCGACGCCGATATGGACGATACCGGCCTTGACCTTGCTTCGGTCATAGGATGGGCAAGCGATTTTCTCTCCAAGGAGGGGAAGGGCTGCCTGCGTAAGTTCAAGAGGTTCTTTCATAACGAACACCTTAATCCGTGGATATGTTGCTTAATAGTTCACCAAATGCTCGGGCAGGATCGGGGTTGCCCCCTTCTGCGAACAGACGAATGCGGCCACACGGTTTGTAAACGAATTCACCTTGTTCAGCGGCCAGCCTTTGAGCATGCCCATGCAAAGCGCCGCCG
>DOFS01000176.1:7975-8763 GCA_003523945.1 Nitrospiraceae bacterium
ATGCCCATGCAAAGCGCCGCCGTAAACGAGTCGCCGGCGCCCACCGAATCCACCATAACTGCTTCCAGCCCCAGCGCGTCATCCATCGCCTCGTCCCCAACCAGCAGGCTACCGTCCGGACCGCGAGTGTAAGCCACCAACTTCAAATCGAAAAGCTCACGCAGTTCCTTAAGCTGAACCACCACATCGCCCCGCAGGCCGAAGTAGCCGGCCAGGACCGGCAGTTCCTCGTCGCTGAGCTTCAGAATGGAGGCGAGTTGCAGCGATCCCTCGATCTGTTCCTTTGAAAAGAACGGTTGGCGCAGATTCACGTCGAAGATCCTCAGCGCCTTTTCCGGCATGTGCCGCACGAACGCGCGTATCGTTTCCCGCGAGACCGCCGAACGCTGCGCGAGCGATCCGAAGCACACGGCATCCAGCTTCGCCGCTAGCGCCTTGAGCTCGGTGGTGAAGGGAATATGATCCCACGCCACATTTTCGGATATTTGATAGGAGGGCTTGCCCTTCTCGTTCAGAGTCACCTGTACCGTTCCGGTCGGGAACGTATCGGTTTCCAGCACATAGCTGGTATCCACGCCAATTGCCCGAAGTTCGTCGCGAATAAGTCGTCCTAGATCGTCTGTCCCCACGGAACTGACCGGATAGGCCGCGGCGCCAAGCTGGCGGCAATGGCACGCAAAATTGGCCGGTGCGCCACCGCGTCGCTTATGGCTCGGAAATACATCCCAGAGCAGCTCGCCGAGTCCAGCGACTGTGAATCGTTCACTCATAAAAATCTCCGCGTCGCG
>DOFS01000177.1 GCA_003523945.1 Nitrospiraceae bacterium
TTTTTTCAGTTTGTGTATTCACGTCCTCCTCCATCCTTGCCTAGCAGCCTCTTGCAAAACGCATAAACATTTAAACGAAAACCCCTTCTCTTAATCGCTGTGGGGTGTTTTCAGAGGGAGAATATTTTCTTGTGTCTTAGGGTGCTTCTTTAATTCCTCCTTAGTAGCCCCCTGAACGAGATCTGTTGGTGATGACAAACGCAGGTAACTGCCCATTCCAAAGCGGGTGTTCTTGTCAAAGGTGAGGCCGGCCATCACCGAATCCCCTTTTATTCTGCCCAGAGTGGTTCGGGCCTCATCGTGCGATCCTGTATGCACCTCGAAGATATTGGTTTTGGCCCGTTCAGGTGTCATGAGATGTTCAAAGATCTGCCGTCGTGGGCTGCCCTCGGCCACGGGCCACACCACGGGAATCAACACATGGAGTTTATCCCACTCTTTCGGGCCTAACTCTTTTTTCCATTGGCTCATTGCGCTCAACCCCGCTTGTATCTGCAATTCCACGGCGGCTTTCATGGCCTCCGCAACATAAGGGATGATGGTATGAGCAAATGCACGATAAGACTGTTCATCACCGGAACCACTTTCGATACAGTCCTGTAAATAATGATTCACCATGTCTAACATCTTCATGGCTCTCATCGAGGTAGCTTGACCAATATCACTTTTCCCTAAATGTTCTTTGATGTTTTCAACATGTTTTTTATATTCAATCAGAGGTTCTTCCCATCCCTCGGGTCGATTGGCCACATTGTCAAAGTAGGGAGAGATTACAATAAAGACTCCCATTGGGATGTGCGCAAGGATTTTTTCCATCTCATACATGACGGAAGTCGGCGTGACCGATTCGACGGGACGGTCTCTTCGGTACAGGTAATAGGTACTGCCGACCCCCTCTTTTCCCGGTTCATAGTCACTCGCAATGATTAATGGGTAAATATTATGACCCACGTTTCGGATGAAATTTTGATAATTGTTTTTTCTAAACCAATCCATGTTGCGCATGGCTTCATATGTTTGTTGTTTGACATGACCGGCATCCATTCCAGGACCACCAGGTTCGCCTTCTTCTCCATCGACAGTGGGCCTCACACCTTTATAATCAACATACTCCACTTTCTTGCCACTCGCGTAGGAAACGCTGTCCATCAGGAATTTTTTATACTCCTCGTCTTTTTCGAGTCCCAGAAGGGCTTTGAAATATTCTTGATCGCCCTCCGGGTAAATCTCTTCCGATTGAGAGTAAGCCGGGATAGGTAACAAAAAATTTTGGGAAACTAGTCCGGTCCCCAAGATCAAAGTCAGTAAAAACGCCTTGAGCATCTTTAAGGAACGTTTTTGATTAACCGGACATGATGAATGATTTGCGATGAGTGGTTGGCGTACATTTTGAAATTTTTGCAACATAGTGAGTTCCCTAATCAAAAAATGGAAAGAAATTTCAACGAGAATTTCCCGCCTATTGTTGGGAAAATACCTCCAGATAGTCAATTGACCATTCCCGGATCTTTCTTTTTTATTCTGTTTTAAATTGAGAGGATCAGTTGGAAACAAATAATCAAGCACGGACATGGGAAAAGGTTTAGAGGCCTTGGTCACGCTCGCCACAACCGGCACCCCCGATCCGTTGCAGGCCGAACTGGGTGGCACGTGATGTCTTCGGAAGAATTACAAAAGAAGGTAGGCAACCTGCTGAACTTTAAATAGGTGTTAAAGCAGATAACTATTAGTCAACGGGCCACAGGTTCGATCCCCTTACAACCCACCAATTAAATCAGTAGCTTAGATCATCCACGCCAAGACCCCGTTCGGGGAATAACCTGTTTTAAACCTATTTCTGGGAATCGGGCTCCTCTTTCCCCTTCCAATTAAGTCGCCAACACCTTTAAAGTTTAGTACCCATTTGCTCCGCCGCTATAGAATTGACGATCAACGGATTTATATCACTAAGTGCTTCTGAAATAAATAAAGGAATCCCAAATATGCATTACGATCCGGATGTTTTTCTGGAACAATTCTCAATCGTAAAACGATTTGTCTACCACTTGTTCTATTACCGAACATTACACGCCAGCTATAAAAGACATGAGATCCAGAGTGAATTCTGGGTCCACACCATTGATGCACACCTTTCTCAAGCAGCAATTTCTTGGTGCATGGTTTTTGGATCTCATGGATGTAATCCAACTCATTGGAAGAAGCTTTCCCAACTTAATTCTCAAGAAATTGAGAAGAGTTTCCGTGCTGGACTAGTCACGCATACGAGCCTAGATATGAGGGCGTGGGAAAAATATTGGAAAGAAATGAACGAATTTCGAAACGAGTATGTGGCCCATCGGCATATCAGTTTCCAAAAACCCGTTCCTGACTTCGAAGTGGCTCTTAAAATCGCCCATTATTATGATGACTGGATACGAAGCCTAATTGCTAAAGGCCATTCTCAAGAGGAGGAACAGTTTATCCCACCCGCAACCTTTGACGAGCCACCATTAAGGGAATCCGAGAGATTCTTGAGGGAAGAAGCATCTCTAATGATCGATCAATTCCTCAAACACACGAAAAAGCATCAAAACGATGAGAGCCCTTATTCTTTTCCGTGAGTAAGTTGAAAGAGGGATTACATTGAATCTAACCCTTTATGACCTCCTTCCCAAATTCGAATGCCTTTCCATTCCTCACAGGAAGCTGAATAAGCTGAATACCTCCTGGAAGGGAATTGTCCTCACAAAATATACGAACTGTCTTTTTTGTCTTTCCACAAAGCCTGACTCCTTCAATAGGGTCGGGCTTTTTTGTTTGAAACCTCTTATACTGCTTTTCTTTTTTTGCCGAATTTTGTAGGGTGGGCATGAAAGCTAAGGATATGAACAGTAGCCCTCTTCAAATCTAAAAACCTCCGATGCCGTTCCCTCGCCCAAACTCTGTTGTTATCTTCACGATATCCTTTTGGCTCCTGACACCCATAGCTCATGCCGATTTCCAAGCTGGGGCAGACGCCTATAAACGTGGCGACTATTTAACAGCGCTGCAAGAATGGCGACCATTGGCCAACCAATTGGATGCAGACGCGCAATTCCTCTTAGGCAAACTTTATGCCGAAGGAAAAGGCGTACCTCAGAATGAGAAGGAAGCAGTCCGCTGGTGGCGCATTTCGGCAACGCAAAGGCACGTCCATGCCCAATACTCACTTGGACATGCATACGCCATAGGTCAGGGAGTACCTTTGGATATTGTTCAAGCGCATATGTGGTTAAGTCTAGCCACCGCGCAGGGGCAGCAAGAGGCCTTAGAGGAAAGAGATGAAATTGCAACCACAATGACGGCAACTCAGATCGCGGAAGCACAGCGATTGGCCCAAGAATGGGATCCAAAAACTTCAAAAATCTTTGATTACACTCTTGAACTTAAAAAGAACAATACCCTTATTTACCTCCAAGGTGGGTTAGAATTTGGAGTGTCAGATGAAGTCAGCCAATTACTAGTCAACTACTCGGATGTCACGGGGATTATTTTAGATAGTCAAGGTGGAAGGATTCATGAAGGACGAAAACTGGCAGATTTAATATCTTCTTACAGGCTCAACACCTATTCATTACTGGGTTGCTATTCTGCCTGCGCAACAGCCTTTATAGCTGGGAAAAACCGTTTTCTTGGCCCGCAAGCCAACTTGGCCTTTCACCAATACTCTGATGGGCCAGGCTTAAACAGTCCCCAATCAGATGTACGTATGAAAAAAGAAGAAGAACAGGATCGAAAATTTTACCAACAACAAGGTGTTTCGGCTGAATTTCTGGAAAAGTTATTTAATACCCCATTCAATGATTTATGGTATCCCCCTGTGAAAGAACTGCTGATGGCTGGGGTGGTTCATGGACTAGTTAATCCATCAGATCTATTCCCCTATGAGTACGAGGATTTGAGAACTTCTGATTTTTTTAATGAATTATTAAATATACCGATTTATCAGACCATTAAAAAATATGATCCCAGTACCTTTAAGGAAATCTCAGATTCTGCGATTGAACAGATCCAAAATGGAGCTTCACCAATTGAATTGAGAGAAGTCTTTACTAATTATATAAAAGCTATCAGCAATAAATTATTGCCTTATACAAGCAATGAAGCCTTGATTAATTTTGCGAAGAATATGGTCAGTACCCTAAAAAACTTTGTGAATAAAGACCCCATTCTTTGTATGAAACTTCTTCTTCGTAAACAATACGGAGAGGTGCCTTCTGAAAGTTATTCAAAAAAGGATCTCGAAAACATAAATGAAGTGATGACTAGAGTTATCATTGATGCCTACGAGAAAGATAACCCTCAAGTTGATACCAATAAAGCTACCATAGTAATGAGAAAGGTAAGATTGAAGATTGAGGATGAATATAAAGCTTTAAAAACTGAAGAATTACAAAACAGTGCCGATTATAAAAGGTTTTGTAATGTCCGCATTAAATTCTATGAACTTATCTTAAGTGAAGGCGATGATGCTGGGGGAAATGCTTTGCGCTACGCTTTCAGCCCAAAATAGAAAAGCCCGTATGGTCAATCAACTCATCTCTATAAAATAAAATTTCTGTAAACCCTTTACCGGCAAGACCTTTTATTTTTCAGACCCACGGACTTCAGAACAGCCGCTCTCTCCCAAATTCCAGGTCGCGAAAAAAAGGTGTTACCCTTTCGTCGACCATGATGGTTCACATTGTTTGACCGTTCCAGATTTCCAGACCATGAACGTAGCCTCCCATCAATCAAAGGCAATGATACTTTTTATCATGAAGACACTCTGCCTATTGTTCCTACTGATGCCAACCACGGCGGCCATGGGGCAGGATGTTGATTGGAAGACGACTGTCGGCGAAGCCGTGGACACCTTGCAGCAGTATCTTCGGTTCAACACCACCAACCCGCCTGGTGATGTCACCGAGGCTTCCAACTTCCTTCAGAAGCTTCTTGAGAAAGAGAGGATCACGGTCAAGCGGTACGAAGCTGCACCGGGGAAGGTCAATCTTGCAGCCCGGCTTAAGGGCACGGGCAAGGCCAAGCCTCTTCTCCTACTCCACCATATGGATGTGGTGCCCGCAGACGCGAGTCGCTGGGATGGCATCAATCCATTTGGCGGCGAACTCAAAGACGGCTACATCTGGGGCCGTGGCGCGATCGATATGAAAGGCACCGGTGTGCTCCAACTCTACGCCTTTCTGACCCTTGCACGGCAGAAGGTTCCTCTCGACCGAGATATCATTTTCATGGCAGTGAACGACGAAGAAATCGGTGGAACGATGGGAACCCGCTACATGATCGACCACCACTATGAGAAACTCGATCCGGAATATGTCCTCGACGAGGGGGGATTTGGCAGTCGCGAGATTTTTGTGAACGGGAAACTCGTTTTCGGGATTTCCGTGGCGGAGAAGCGGGCGCTCTGGCTACGTGTGACGGCCCGCGGGGTCGCCGGACACGGCTCTCAACCTCATGATCAGAATCCGAATGACAAATTGATGCGCGCGCTCAATCGGCTCTTCAGTACGTCGTTTCCGACGGTTCCCAATCCTGTCCTTGACGCACTCGTAACCAAGCTCGGCAAGCTTGAGCCAAACCAGTTCACGAACGCCATCCGGCAAACGACGGTCTCGCTTACTTCGCTTCGATCCGGTGTGGGCGATCCTCCCAAGGCGAATGTCATCCCCTCCCTGGCCGTCGCGACTCTCGACGCTCGATTGCTGCCAGGGATGGATGCCGAAGCCTTTCTGGCAGACGTGAAGTCCAGGCTGGGCGATGAGATCGAAGTTGAGGTTATTCACCCTGCGAGTCAGTCCGTCGTCACGCCTCATGACACCGTGATGTTTCGAGCGCTGTCCGGCGCCATCACACGGCACCATCCCGACGCGACCGTCGTGCCGATGATTATTCCGTACGGAACCGATTCGAGAATGTTTCGTCTGCGTGGGGCCAAATGCTATGGCATCCTTCCCCTTGTGCTCAGCACTGCACTCGCGACGTCCATCCATGGTGACGCTGAGCGAATCCCCGTCGACCAATTCGAGACGGGAATCCGTATTTATTACGAGACCCTGCTTGAAGTCGCAGCCCCCTAGGCATTAGTTTCGGTAACACCCGTCCCCAAGGGCCATAATTGGTAAGGGCTTTTCCACCTGTGATGCATCGAATCTCCAGCACCTGCTCTGCCCCGAATCCAGCCCTCTCCCCTCCACCCCCTGCCTTTCAATTTCTTCTTTTCCTGATCTAATAATCTCCCGTACAGCGTTCATTACTGGTTTTCCGAAGAGATGAGGCTGGAGTCAGGGTTGTCGCAGTAATCTGCCTCCCCTTCCTTGTCCTTGGGCTTTTTCGAAATCGACCTTCTTGTACGATGGCAGCGTTGCACCAATTTCTGCAGTACTCACTCGGCAGTCGCGTGAACCGTGGGCTTTCAAGAGCACCGCGTCCTATGCCCGAACAGAATTTGCAATTTTAAGAAAAATGTATAAGTGGAAAAAGTATTGACAGTAGCAAG
>DOFS01000555.1:0-194 GCA_003523945.1 Nitrospiraceae bacterium
GCATCCGGTGCCGGCTTGCCCTTGAGCGCGAGGCGGGTGACGTCCGTTCCGTCCACTCGCGCATCAAACAGCTGGGCGATCCCTGCTGCCCCGAGCACCGCCGCGCAATTGTTGCTGGAGGACACGACGGCGGTCTGGATCTCCTGCGCTCGGAGTTTGCGCACGAGCGCGATCGCCGCTTCATAGGGCTCGAC
>DOFS01000555.1:309-10645 GCA_003523945.1 Nitrospiraceae bacterium
TGTGCTGTTCCAGATGTTGCAGGAAATACTGATCCTTCAGATTGCCCAACGCGCGCACGCTGTGCACGTCGGGGCCGTCTTCCGGTGTACCCAACGGCAATTCGATCCCGCGTGACTTGAGGAAGGCTGCCACGCCGTCGTAACGCGGCTTGCCGTCGACGTAGCGCGCGTAGTCGGCGTCGAGATCAAAAGGGACGAACGGATCACTCATCTCTTCCGAACGTCGCTCAAGAAATCCATCAAACAGCTTTTTCCAGGCCATGGCATGGACGCGGGCCGTCTTTGTTAGGACCCCGTCCAAATCAAACAGAACCGCGTCGTAGTCCCGTGGAGAGAGTGTGATGACGGGGCAAATGCAGGTCATGATGGAATCAATCCTGGCTCATGCTGTGAACAGTTTCTGGGAAGCTCCTACCAAGGGATTGGATAGAATTGTAAGCTTTACTTTGGACAGGCAATTCCATGATTTCCCCTCCAAGGCCGTGTACTATACTGCGATGGCTTCAAAGCTAAATATATATCCGACCTTTCGGTCGATTGTAATGACGAAAATGTGGTCTGTGATCTCTGGAGTAGGCCATCTCTTGCTGGGTGAGGTTCAGACTTTCCCCGAAAATATGATCACCGCCATCATTGCGGCCAGCAGCAACGCCCATAAGCAGATGGCCATGCGGCAGGCTTGCTTGGCGCGATCGGCTTCCCACCAGGTGGCGGGCCGAATTCCTTGAATCAAAAACGTGATGACCCCGGCCAGGTTCACGCATATCAGATTGAGAAGAAAGAGTAACAACGCGCCCCACGCCGGCCCAAGATATCCGCCACCTAGCACGAGGCCAAATGTTATCAACGGCGGCAACAACGCCACCGCCACCATCACGCCAATCAACGTGACCGACACTCCGGTGGTGAATGCCAACGCGCCGGCGCTGCCGGCTGCCAATGCCAGCACGACATCGCCCGCGCGAACGCGGGTGCGGGTAGAGATTTCGGTGAGAGTGGGATCAACCGTCACCACGATGCCAATGGCGGTCGCAAGAATGACCGCTGTCATGATACCGACGAACCCCGTCAATACTGCTCGTCGGGCCAGCACCATGTCGCCCAGCGTCGTGGCCAGCGCCAAAGCCACGTTTGGTCCGAGCAAGGGCGCAATGACCATGGCCCCGATAATGATGGCCAGGCTGTCGTGGTGCAACCCGACCGCTGCCACAATTGAGGACAGTACCACCATGGCCATATAGACACGCGAACAGCGAGCGGCATCGGTGATATCCTCGTATAACTCCTCGCGGCTGATTCGTTCAGGGGAGGATTGTGTGTCTTCTTGCTGCTCGGGTGGCTCTTTCGGTGCGGCTTCTTCTAGGGGCGCGGGGGGAGGCAGTATGGCTTCCACAGGGAGAACAACGATCCGGCTAGTTTCGGTGTGCGTGTATTTCTTGTCTAGCAGATCCAGCACCGTTTGGCTTTTTTCGGCTTCCACTAGAATGCGCATCAATACCTCGCCGCCTCCCAGCTGAGCCTTTCGTATTTCCACGGTGGGTTGCTCCTTGAGCGCTTCTTCGATTTCATGGCTGTCCTTTTCCGCCAGAATTATCTCAATCAATCGCAATGCCATGGTTAAAATCTTCTTCGCCGGGTTGAAGATGGAGTTACTTAATTTAAGAACTATTCCATTGCCTTTCATGGGCGCCCAACACGGAAAGTCTTTCCTTCATTTCATTGAGACATTGCACTTCACATTCATCGATGGGTTGATTGAAGTCGAAACGGTTTACGATCTTGATTTTCAATTCCACATCCGGTCTGTTCTCTCTCTCACGGCTGTAACCAATGGCACTCTGGTAAATCGAAATCTCGTAGCGAGAGGAACGTTTTTCTTCCGGAATAATCCATAGAGCGATTTGGTGAAGGTCTTTATAAATCAATTTACATTTGTCACATCCAGGGACAGGATGATCCTCTTTGAGGTGGGTGCCGTACAGCATTAGATTGAATCCAACCGATAACGGCTTGCCATCTTTTACTGGAATTTGTTCAGGCAACACTTCCCGACAGACGCGATGCTTGTTGACGAGAAGCTGTAATTCTTCCACTATTGCGTTGCCGGTTGAGGCCGATTTGGATTTCGGGCTGGTTTCAGATTTTTTCATGCACCACCTTCACCACCTTCCTTCGCGTAGCTCATTCTGCCATCAGCTAGGTAGTAATCTACATTAAGGGGCTGTTGACTAATTGCCATATTTCAGTTGTTGATCCATATGTTGGAACTAGAAAGCAATACGCAAAACATAGGGGAGTGTTCAAAAAGGCGCGTCCAGCACGGCCAAGGGGCGAGAACGCCGCTGGCGGCATTTTTCAACACTCCCATTAAGAATATTTGGCATCATTACGTAGCCGCCTCTTGCATCCTCTTCATCATTAATGATCTTAGGAGGCTAGGCTGTCTCCTATTTTTTTGAAGAATGAAACTTGTCTGGTTCTTTATCAAATTTATCCTTACAACCACGTGAGCAGAAGTAGTACGATTTTTCTTTGTGGACGCTGCTCCAGACGGTGGTTTGTTCATCGATTTCCATGGCACAGACAGGATCTTTGGTCATTAGGTTGTCCTCCTTATTTGCTACCATCAATTTATTCCTTATTGCGACGAAACTGTACGATCTATTTGCAAATGAACTCTTATGACCCTACTTTCCGTTTTCTTGAGTTCTCCAGCTCTTTACCAAGAAGGCAAAAAGATGCCAAGTGAAATGTCCAATGGAGAAATTCCCATTCACTCACTATTGTCTTTCTTCAAGATCCCGGAAGATTTTGAAGGCGTCCCTGGTTCCCAAAGTTGTTGTGCCATGATCGAACGGAGAGCTTCTTCATGTCGAAGAACGAGAGCCTCGAATGATTGGTCGAACCGGAGGCGTCCATTTTGGGAAGAAACGACCACACCTCCATCAATATGAGTAGGTTCGGCAGACACTTGAACCGTAATTTCTAGCCGTGCACCAAGACTCTGGCACCAGTCGGGATTGACGAGGTGGCGATCGGCTGGCCGCACTCCCAGAACTATTTCTGATTGTTGCAAGGAATCAGCGGCTTCCTTGACCAGTTTTTCTAAAATACCCGAATAATCTGGCTGATGAGGCACCTCCCGAAGGGCCTGGTTCAGCCCATCGAAGCATTGTTGGATAATCTCCTCGCGTGCCGTATAGACTAAGCGCATTGCCTCCAAATCCGCAGCAGCCATTTTTCGCCTGGCATCCCTTCTCCCAATAGCTTCTTCCTGCGCGACCGCATCCTGCACTATTTGCTGGGCCTCGCGCTCCGTGGCCTCTTTCAAGGCCACAGCATCTTTTTCAGCCCGCTCGATTATTCGGGCAGCTTCCTGTTGTGCTTCACCCAAAAGAGCTTCACCCATTTTTGACAAATTTTCCGAACCCGTCATAGTCACGACACCTTGATCCCGAAAATGGCAGTAATGGATGAAAGCCACTCGGATTGTTCTCGCGGCTTCACTTCGAAATCTGGGATTTCGAGGATCAATGGAAGAGGACGCGTGGCCCGAATGAGATCTAATTCTGTTTGAATGGGCTGAGCGAACATCGAAGCGACCAAAAGGATCCCCACTCCCTCTTTCGAAGAGGACTCTAGCACTCGTTGCAAGGCTTCTTGGGGAGTGTCAGTGGAGACAAATTCCGCGCCACCTGACTCAAATCCCAATCGCAAAGTTTCAGGCCCAATGACAACAATTGTCATAGCCGACCCAGGATCATGATGGCGACGATTAAGCCATAGATGGCAATCCCTTCGGCAAGGCCAACAAAGATGAGCGTACGGCCAACCAATTCCGGACGTTCTCCAATTGTCCCCATCGCTGCAGCACCCACCAAGCCGACCGCAATACCTGCTGCAATGGCTCCCATGCCAACTGCCAACGCTGCCGACAGAAATCCCCACCGAATCACCTCATCCGAAAGCGAAGAGCCACTCGCACTGAAGGCCACCTCTGGCGTCACACCGAGTAGAAGCCCGACCAGGCCTGCTCCCAGGATCACCACTCCATTAAGAATCACCAAATCCATCAACATTCGTTTCATCCGCATCGTGTGCCTCCCTCAACTCCGATTTTCCAATCAGGTTCCCATAGGTCTAAATTTCCGGCCTGTTCCTTCGTAAAATTTGCTAAAAAATTCGTAGTACTCCAAGCGCAAGATCTGGATAGAAACAATTAAACCTTCAACGACAATCACGACGACATTGCCGAACGCGACAGTCAACCAATACAGCACGGTCCCACCGGTAGCTTGGGCCAGCATATTGGCGATGGTAAAGATCGCAAGGAAGAGCCCTGCATGCACCAACGCAAAAGCCGCCACCCGAAGGAAAGACACGGTGTTGCCCGCATAGCGTGCCACCGTATCCACCACTTCAATGGCTGACTCGACTAGGTTTGAGAAAATTGGCCTGGGGAATATCGGCCGCTTGCCACCAAGCCACCGAATCACCGGTTCGTGAAACAACAAGAGCAGCAGAAGCGCCACAACAATCCCCATGATCCATGGGCTAATCACTGCACCGATGTCTTCAATGAGGAAGTAACGAATAGCTAAACCCGCGAAGATCCAATACAAGAACGCTGCCGCCAATCCATGTTTGCCGAATATTGCCAAGGCATACGCCCCACGGCGAACGGCATTGATCATGTTGATCACAAACCCGACACTCAGCAACACCATTCCGAAGATCAACGTGACTTTCAGGAAATAGGGAATATTTTCCATGGGATGAAACCACAAATGTGGAATCACTGTGTGTTCGATTCCGAACACATTGCCGTACAAGATCCCAAAAATCATCGCGGAGAACCCACATTCCATCAGCAGAATGCCGATATCTTGCCTGCCAACCATGCGTCGAAAAATTCCATATCCTACTGCCGACAGAAGTGCCCCTTGCCCCACGTCGCCAAACATCATCCCAAACATGACAATGAAAGTCAGGGCGAAGACTGGTGTTGGATCGAACTCGGCATACGTTGGGTCTCCATACGCTCCGACCAACCGCTGAAAGGGTCTGAGCAACAGGGGGTTGCGATGTAAAATTGGTACCGGCTCACCCACACTTCCTGCACTGTGCACCACTTCGACCGGTTCGACCTTGATCCAACACCGGCCCTCCGTGGCGCGTTGAATTTGTTCTCTCAAGTTCTGCAATTCCGGCCCAGGCACCCATCCATGAAATTGCACCGCTGGCCCTGTTGCACGTCCAACTTTCTCACTGTCTAATATCAGCAGGGCCATTCTGACCCGTTGGAGGTATTCGACCAACCGTTCGGTCCATTGTCGTCGAATGGTGTGATATTCCTCCTTCAAGCGGTTGATGTGTGTGTGGAGTTCATGAATCTCCGCCTTAACGGATTGATCCAAAATCGATCTCTCCCTATACGATTGTGGTTGGAATCCAACACCGAGAAGGACTCCATCCACGCGGGCTTCATCCCGAGGCAACGCAATCGCGAGAAGGAGTTCCTGCTGTTCACGTGAGGCCAAGGTGTCTGAGATATAGGTGAGGGTTCCCATGGTCTCCCGAAGTTGTGACAACACATTCTTTGGAACCCACCCCAGCCGGATTAGCCACCTTTCCGAATGGCTTAGTATCTCTAGCGAAAGCTCCTTGGCTTTCAGACTGTGTTGGGCGATCAGGGCACGTTCTTTTTGGAGCAACTGATCCTGGAGACG
The DNA here is from genome assembly GCA_003523945.1 of Nitrospiraceae bacterium. Taxonomy (GTDB): domain Bacteria; phylum Nitrospirota; class Nitrospiria; order Nitrospirales; family UBA8639; genus Nitrospira_E. Next base: position 6,039 of record DOFS01000555.1, read on the forward strand.
CCCATGCTCCCGATCGTATTTTACTAAAAGTGGGTTGAGCTCTTCGATAGCTTGCTGAATGGACACAAAATCCCGAGTCGGATCGGATTCTCCGAAAGCTTCTTCTGGTGGCGAGACGCCGAATCGGTTCAGCAAGGCTTCCAGGTCATGCCCAAGCTTCGTATAGACGGACACCAAGTCAGGTTGGTCTAGCGATTGAACCGGCACTTCCAAGTTTTCCGATGAAGGCTCTTCAATGGGTTGAAACAGGTGGGAAGCCAGAAGAGCCTGCGTGCAGCGATGAGCATCCCTTTTCAGCACAAGGATGATGATCCGTTGCATTTGGATAACACTCATCAAGAACCTCCTGACCGAACCACCGATCGTTCAGTCATCGTGAAATAACATCGGTTCCAACAGTTCAGCGCGCAGGCCAACCGTTCTGCTTTGGCAAATAATGGCAAGGTCTCGAATGGCCCATTCTTTCAGGAGCAAGAATCCCACGACGACGGAGAACCCGAATGGCGGTCCGTACAGCATCCTTTGCGCCATCTTTCGTATCCGCCTCGTGAGGTGCCGTTCCCAGTCTAAAAGGGTCTCGCCATTTTGCCAGTGGTGCATGACGGTCACCGACTGAATCGCGGCTCGAAACTCTTCGAAGGTGGCCGCATGAGCCAATTGACGCATGAGGTCTGCAGTTCTTTGCGAAGATTTAATCAGCGAGAGCCCGGCAGCTGCTTCGGGAGTCAGGCCATAGGTCAGCCGATATCGCCCCATCCAGAGCAGACTCACAGTATGCACAAGCTGGGCTATGATACGCCGAACCAGAACAGCCCCTGGTCCTCGAAATCCCTCCGCCGCTTTTTGCAAGGAAGTGTACACCGCACGATCAAGTGCGGATTCAACGGCGAACAGGCCTTCCTCCTCTTCCCACAGGGGTGCTGTGGTATGGAGAGGAATAGCAAAGACCGTCTCCTTTACGGCCAACTGCAAATCACTCATCCGCTGGGCACGTTCCAAGGCCTTGATGTTAACCGTGGCCACTTTTCCGAAATTCAACAATGTCTCCGTCTTGACGCCTTTCCCACCCGCAATCGCCCGCAGGGCATATTTCACATTTTCAAGTTCCAACCGATCCATAAGACTCTGAACCAACTGTTGAGCTGAGCCAGAAATTCTCCGAAGAACGACTTGGTAATCTGGCACAAGCCACTGAGCAAGGAGCCACTGTCTCGAAGGAAGGGAGCCATCTTCAGGAGTCGGCACGTTGGCTTCTCGCAATACCTCCATAACCGTCGTGCCGGTTGGAGCCTCGAGTAACCGTCTGAAGTGTTGGACCGATGGCAGACGCCCCGCTCTTGTCCTCAACCGAGCGTTGAGGGCTCCATATTTAGCGGCCGCGAGCATGTTTCTCCTCCTCCATGAGAAGCTGGTGAAGAGCTGTATTCACCGCCGCTTGGATGTTTTGGGGTCCCTCTTGTCGAATACGGGATGCTTCTTTTTCTGCCTCCACGCGTTTCGCCTGGCATTGAGGATGGATCTGCTCAAGGAGACGTGCACGGGTCTGAGAAGCCGCCTTCTTGGCTTCCTCCTTGACACGCGTCAGTTGTTCGATATGATTTCGTGCGGCCTCTTCTCCTATCGCCTGCGCTCGCAGGGTGGCTTCTGCAACGATCTTCTTGGCTTGTTCCTCCCATGCAAAGAGCTGTTGTGTTTCTTCCTGCATACTGCTCATGGCCTTCTTGTCGCCTTTCATCGAATGACCAGAACATGGCACGGAGCTGTTTCGATAACCCGTTCCGTCATGCTCCCAATTAAAATCCGACGTGGGCCTCTGGTTCCAACCCGTCCGATGACAATCAGATCCACTCCATGGTGTTGCGCATGATCGACCACGGCTTCATAGGGCACCCCTTCCTTCATGTGTGTGGTAATCTCGATATTCGCCTCTCGAGCTACGGTGTTGGCATCGACGAGAATCCCCATGGCTCGCTCCCGCAATTCTTCTTGGATGTGGGCTTGGCTCTTGCCGAAAAGGCGGCTAATTTGGGAAACAGAGGCTGTATCAATCACGTGAAGGACATGAACTTGGGCTTCCGTCAGTTTGGCAAGTTCTAGCCCAAACTTGAGTGCTTCCACGGCATGCTTCGATCCATCCACCGGCACCAAAATGTGCTGAAACAGTGTCATGGAATCAAATCCTCTCTAGGGCTTTGAGGCGTTTTAACTGGAAGTGTGACTCCCGCTCCCGTTCCTCTAACGTTTCCTGAATAAATTTCAGGGTTTCCTGGTGTTGGGGTATCACCAAATATTCCAAGGCATTGGTTCGACGTTGCGTTTTGGCCAGTTCTTGGGCTAACCGCCAGACTGCCGTTTCAATTTCTGCGCGCTCTCCCAGTAGAACCAGGGCCCGCTGAAACCGTTCCACCATCTCATCCAACACCGCCGGGGATTCTCCTAATCCCCAAATCGGAAGTTTTGGAATTATTTTCACTTGCACGAAGGGCACGGAGACACCCATCACACTTCGTTCCCGTACGGTGACTTCGGCACGTTCCCGGCATCCCTGAGCCAGTCGCAGGGCACCATCATGCCCAATCTGAGTCAAAACCAGTTTCAATGATGTATAGGCTTCCTCGAGTGCCGTGTTGGCTTCCGTCCCCATTCGTTTCACATCGTTGACGAGATGGAGTAACTCCGTCAGCAATACTTCCCGTTTTTGGGAGAGCAATTCGTGGCCCTCCTGGGCCAAAGCCAGGGCTTCCCTGACCGCTAAGAGATTGGCTTTAGTCGCAGCGAGTTCCAGCCTCAAGTCAGATGCTCCTTCAGTTCGTCTTCCGTCACCCTTGTCAGTTCCTCAGGCGGAAGCTCGGCAAGAGCCCCCCATCCGTGGTCCAAGGTCTCCACTATCGAACGGTCCTCATTGACCCCTTGTGCAATCACCTGGCGTTCAAAGCGGGTGCCAAAGGTAATGTATCGTTTGTCTACAGCGGAGAGTTCTTCTTCTCCGATGATGGCAGCGAGGTTCTCTAGCTGGCGAACCCGGGAATATGCGGCGTACAGCTGGCTGGCTAGGTTCGCATGATCGGAACGGGTGCGATCTGGCCCGACTCCATCCTTCATAAGACGGGAAAGCGACGGGAGAACATTAATGGGCGGCAGAATACCCTTTCGAAAGAGGTGTCGGTCCAAGACAATTTGTCCTTCAGTGATGTACCCCGTGAGGTCGGGAATGGGATGAGTTATGTCATCGTTGGGCATGGTAAGGATTGGCAGCTGGGTGATTGATCCCGGCAGGCCAGTGATACGCCCGGCCCGCTCATACAAGGATGCCAGATCGCTATACAGATATCCTGGGTATCCTTTACGGCTTGGCATTTCGCCTTTGGCGGAGGCAATTTCCCGCACAGCTTCACAATATGCCGTCATATCGATCATGATAACTAAGACATGCATGCCAAGATCGAAGGCCAGATACTCCGCGACGGTGAGGGCGACACGCGGCGCAATGATTCTGACCATCGAAGGCTCATCGGCAAGGTTCAAAAACATGACAACTTGTTGCAAGCCATTTCCCGTTGCAAAGGTATCCCGGAACAGCTCGGCTTCATCATGTTTGATTCCCATCGCCACGAAGACAATGGCAAAGGTTTCAGTGTTCGTTGGCAATTTGGCTTGGCGAATGATTTGCGCGGCCAGCTCATTGTGGGGAAGCCCACTCCCCGAGAAGACCGGTAGCTTTTGGCCGCGAACTAGGCTGTTTAATCCGTCGATGGCTGAGATTCCGGTCTGAATAAAGTCGCGTGGATAGTCACGCTGGAGCGGATTAATCGGGCGACCATTAATATTTCTCCAATGCATCGCCGGAGCAGCAGGAAGATCATCAATCGGTCGCCCTAGGCCGTCGAAGATCCGCCCAAGCAGTCCGGGGGAGAGACCCAATTCGAAGGGACGCCCCTGGAAGTGCACGCGAGTATGTGGCAGCCCCAGCCCACTCGTCCCTTCAAATACCTCGATCACTGCAGATTCGGGATGAACTTCCAACACCCGGCCATATCGGCTTTTCCCATGCCCGTTTTCTACTCGAACCATCTCGCCATATCCCACACCCGCAATACCGTTGATGACCAGTAAGGGGCCGTTTAGTTCACTGAGACCATGACATTCTTTTCCGGAAATCCGCCGCACGTTTCACTCCTGCATTGTGTGTTCGAGCTGATTCATCTCGGCATCGATCTGCGTCACAATCTGACCAATAGTATCGAGCTCTTCATTGGGTATCGCTTTCATCCGCGCTATTTTTTCTGTGACAGGAAGTTCCCGCACACGATAAAACGGGATGTGGATTTTCATGACGTCGGTTGCCCGAGCTATCCAATGCTGCAAAACTTTCATCATCGCAACCTGCTTCTCCGGGGTAGTGTACCGGTCGATGGGGTCAAAGGCATTCTGCTGGAGAAACGCTTCGCGCCACAGCCGTGCCCCAAAGAGTGCCAACTTTTGGTCATCCGGCAGCGAGTCTTCGCCCACCAGTTTGACCATCTGCTGAAGGCGACGATCCTTTTGCATAAGATCTAAGGCTTCAGAACGGAGTAACGCCCAGTCTGGCTCTCGCTCAGTCCACCAGG
>DOFS01000209.1 GCA_003523945.1 Nitrospiraceae bacterium
ACTTTTGATAGACAAGACTCAAAAGTCCCAACAACATTCACAGCCTCGATAAGCCGGATCTTCACAAACTCATGAGGCAGAAAAAGTGCAGCAGCCAGCCCACACCTGGGCTATCCGTTAAATGGCTAGCAATTACTTGCTAAAACTGTAGGGAATGGAAACGTATTACAAAGGGAAAAGAGGTGGAGCTCTTCCTGAATGGATAGGAAGAAGAAGGCTTGTGGAAGGAAGGACAGTGTTGAATGTGTTCAGCGGACTTCCGCGAACAGGTGACGTTGGCTCCCATAAACTTTGAGGTAGAACAGGTGACGGATAGTCTGTGGGCGAAGCGTCGACTATGGGCAGAATGGTGAAAAGGTTAGTGCTCGAACCTGAAGTCAGGGTGATGAGGGAAACATGGTCAAGAATTGGCCATAGGTCCTGGTTCTGGTGCTCACCAGATTCTGGCTGGGGTACGTGAGAAGAATGCTCTGCCAGATGAACATGGCGGACCTGACCTGCCTGTTCAGGACCCTGGGCTCCATATCCGGCTTCTGCCAGTTGAATGCGATGGTCATGAAGAAAGGGGAGACTAAAGATCCCAAATAAAAGGAGGGAAACCCATACTTTCATACGCCCGCAATCCTTGCTCTTCTCAAAATGGTCTGTCTAATTGTATACGCTACGCGCCATCTCGGAAGGTATCATGTGAATTATGCCTCGTCAATGTTTATAAAAATATGTCGGCCAGTTTAAGGGCTAACTCAAATAGGGAAGCTCTGCATGCTGTGATTCTCCGTGTTTCGCCTAACTCCAATTGTTTGATGATAGGTGTTTCTTCCCTTTGCCATTTGAGACGAGGGCCAACCCCAACAATACCTCAGGAAGGCGTGGGGTCCTTTTGTCACATAACACGAGCCGATAGACGCGAAATTCGGCTTTCAGTTTTTGTCCAAGGGTCTTTAAGGTCTTGACCATCATGGGAACGATTGCGCCAGAGTGATCGAGAAGCTTTGGGAACCCGTATCTTCGTGCCTGGATTTCACTGTGTGATTCGTTGCTGTCCTGCAAACAGCGATTCAATAATAGGACAGTCCGGAACCAAACCTCCTTTGCATTGAGATGAGATCGAACGAAGTGTTTTTTGAAGCCTTCGCAGATCGGAGATTTTCTTACTGACATCCTTGAGATGTTGCTCTGTGACCCCCTTTACTTCCTGACACGTGTACCGCTCGCCGTTGACGAGCTTTAACAATGTACGAATCTCTTCAAGCGAAAATCCCAGTTCCCGGCTGCGCCGGACGAACACCAACCGTTTGATTTGTTCCCTTTCATACAGTCGGTGCCCACCTTCCGTGCGCGGAGGTTTTAACAAAATCCCAATCCGCTCGTAATACCGAATCGTCTCAATGTGACAACCCGTCTGCTTGGACAAAACCCCTATGGTGACCATGTGCGCCTCCCCCAAAAAAAACCTCTTGTATCTGTAGTTACTACAGGGTTTATCATAGGTCAAATACAGGTGGAAATCTAGACGTTATCGCCCATGCCAAACAGAGAATTTTGTGAATCTAAAGATTGGATCAGTGATTCCTACACCTATGCACTTCTATGGGGATTGCCGGGAGCACTGTTAATCGTTGGAGTTTTTGTAGACCCCTTCACGAGAACGGTCATGTGGAGTGGTGCGCTTCTGTGGAAAGGTGTTGCATGCTTTGCCAATGCCGCACGGTGTGGACGGACTCATTGCTATTTTACGGGACCGTATTTCCTCCTGCTGGCCATCGTGACGTTCCTGCACGGATTCCGAATCGTAGACCTTGGTGCGAATGGTTGGATTTGGTTAGGCCTGGCAATCATGGGCGGAACCGGGTTCTTATGGGTTGTCACGGAACGAGTCTGGGGAAAGTTTGCTTCTGCGAAGTCTTGATCTGAGATTGTCCTAACGAGTTGATCTACGAAACATGAGAGGAGACCATGCATAAGAAATCAATTTCTGAAGCCGCCTTTATATCCGAAAAATCCCCATTTCAAGAAAGCGAAGGCGCAAGAAATTTTAAAGAGCCTGCCTCCATAGCATCAGTTGGTGGAATCATCGCAGCCTTTCTTGCCTCTCTTTGCTGTATTGGGCCTGTGCTGTTTGCTGCGCTTGGGGTAGGTGTCGGAGCCACAGGCTTTTTAGCGAATACCGCAGGGTTCCTGAAGGCCTTTGTCCCCTACCGACCGTTTTTCATTGTTGTCGCACTGGTGGCGATTGGAGCCGGGTTTTATCTCGTGTATCGCAGGCCCAAAGCCCCTTGTGCCTCAGACGCACATTGTACGGATTCACGAACAGGCTCGAAATCGGTTGTCTTACTCTGGTTGGCTACGGTGTTGACCCTCTTTTTTGTCTTGTCCCCTTATTGGCTGGGAATTTTCAAATAAAGGAAGGTGAAACCATGATACGAAGACTGTTTCCATTGATGTTTCTAACAATGTTTCTCCTCCCACAGGGCATATTGGCTTGGGGCTCTCTTGCGGCCTCGGAAGCACTCCCTGCGAGTGCTCCCTCAGGGGAAATCATCACACTGAAAATTGATGGGTGGACCTGCGCAAGCTGTGAAAAAGATGTACATGCCGCCCTGATGGGAGTTTCTGGGGTTCAATCTGCCGAGGTGAGTTATCCGAGTGGTGGAGCCATTGTCGTTGTTGAGACAGGGCACATCAATCCCGATCAATTGGTTCAAGCCATCAGAGGTGCCAGCAATGTGTTCGACACCTACAAGGCCACCGTTATTCCCAATGGTTCCCTAACCATTCAAAAGAAAGAGAGCAATGCGTTCCGGGATTTCTGGTCTTCACTTTTCAAATAACCCCCTAAGGGAAGCATTGTCTCCGGTGCTCCCAGTTGGGGAACCAGAACAATTTCTGGAACATCAACATGGACCAATCAGTGATTGAGTCACAGTAAACACACCATTTGGGTAGTTGGCCGGCACCCAATTCACCTCATCTCAAAAAATGGAAAGGAATCATGATGATGCATGAAGTCGAAACGAACACACCGGAGTCGACCTTCGAAGAATTGAGGCGTTTAAGCCCCAAGGTGACCGGTGGAGTCATGCGGATGCGTGAAGAGGCCTATCGAGAAAAAGCCGTGCCCGCCAAGTACAAACTGTTGACGGCCATGAGTATCTCAATTGCCCTACGGTGCGAACCCTGTATTGAAGCGTATGTGAAAATGGCCTGTGATAAAGGAATTTCCCAGGAGGAATTTATCGAATTCTTAGATGTGGCCATGACCATGCAAGGATGCCCTGGAGAAGAGTGGGCGTTAAAAGCCTTTGAGGTCTACAAAGAGCATGTTACAGGACAACACAGTGTAGCTGGAGCAGGCTGTTGCAGCCACTGATCTCAGCCGGCATCTGCCGGACCAAGCAAGATGGGCCACGGACTTGTTCTTGCCTTCCTCAAGGCTTTGCTAGAGATGCTGGGCTGAGCCTGTGGCAGAAAAAACCAAAACCGGTTGAGTGCAGAAGACAAGAGGAGAATTTGTTAATGGGAAACCGGATTCAAAAATTTATGGTGGTGGGAGCCTTATTTGCTTGGGGATTATTCGGCCATATGCCCCACGGAGAAGCAGCCCAAATCCTCATTCATATGAAAACCTCACTGGCTGAAGACGACGCGCAAATTTGTGCAGTCCCGAATGTAGTCTGGGCCATGACGAAAGCCGGTCACCAAGTCAAAATATTGGTGGATGCCAGCGCAGTCACTTCGGTGACCAAAGGGTTTGGTTGGGTCAATAACCTGTTCCGTTCCGACAGCACCGCGCTAGACCATGCCGCCCTCCCCGAACGAGAACGGCAGAGTCTTGCCGAACAAATGGACGTTCCCCTTGAGAAGGTGCCATACAATTACGGCGACTATTTTCAATTTCTCAAAAGTCTAGGTGTAGAAATTTACGGAAATCAAACCATGATGCTGCTCTATAATATTGATCCATCAAAAGTGGATTCGGCGGTCATCCCGATACCCCTCAATCAAATGGTCGACCTATTCGCAGCAGCCGATCAAATTGTCGTGTATTGAGCGGGGAGGAAGCGATTTGTTTTCTACCAACCATAACGCCTTTCAAAAAACGTAGAGGTGCTTTGTGGTTTCCCAGACTGGTGTTTCGACACACTCTTCTTCCAAACGAAAACGTGACACGCCTGTGATTCTTCCCGGTCCCAATACGAAGGCGGTGCCTCGCATTCCAGACCTCCATGCCAGCATGAAGTCTGGGCCGGACCAACTTCTCCTTCAGGAAAACCTTTGGGGTATTTTAAATAGTATTACAGAGGGAATTTTAGTTGTGAACCAAGATCTTATAGTCACCCAGGTCAATAAAGCGGCCTTGGAGATTACGGGATTTTCCTCTGGCGAGATTCTGGGACAACCTTGCTTGGAGATTTTCCGAGGGTCCCTGTGTGAAAGCCACTGTTTCATGGCTGATTCCCAGCATGGACAAGCCGCAAAGGACGTGGAAGTCGAAATTATCAGACGAGATGGAACCACGCGCGCCGTGGCGGTGACGACGTCCTTGTTGTTTGATGAGCAGGGCTTAGCCGAAGGGGTGGTCGTGGTCTTTCGTGACATTTCGGAATATCGCTTGCTCAAAGAACAACTCAAGGGAAAATGGCGGTTGGCCAACATCATTGGGAAAAGCCCAATCATTCAGAGATTGTTTCAAAAAATCCAACAAGTCGCCCCCATGGATACGACGGTCTTAATCCAAGGGGAAAGCGGAACGGGCAAAGAACTCGTCGCTCATGCTCTTCATTATTATAGCCCAAGAGCATCTAAACCCCTGATCAAGGTGAACTGTTCGGCCCTGGCGGAGACCTTACTGGAATCTGAATTATTCGGGCATGCCCGAGGAGCGTTCACCGGAGCGATTTGCGACAAAATCGGTCGGTTCGAGGCCGCGGATGGCGGGACCATACTCTTAGACGAAATTGGGGATCTCAGCAATTATTTGCAATTGAAACTCTTAAGAGTTCTTCAGGAAAAAGAGTTTGAGCGAGTTGGAGAAGTTAAACCCCGAAAAGCCAATGTGCGGGTTCTGGCAGCCACCCATCAAGATCTTAAGGATCTGCTCAAGAAGGGGTTACTGCGAGAAGATTTGTATTATCGGTTGAAGGTGGTGCCCATTCATCTTCCCCCTCTACGCGAACGAAAAGAAGATATCCCCTTACTCGTGAAGCATTTTGTGGCGAAATATAACAAGGAAATGGAAAAGGGGATTTTGGGTCCAACCCCGGATGCGGTTGCGGCGCTCATGGACTACAACTGGCCCGGTAATATACGTGAGCTTGAAAACGCAATTGAGCATGCCTTTGTGCATACGCAAGGGCTCTATCTAACCCTCGCCAATTTTCCATCGGAACTTCCATCTGACGGGAGCGATGCGGGGAAAAAAGAATTCGAGGAAATCCGAAAGGCTCTCAAAAAAACCCGAGGCAATAAGACCGCCGCCGCCAATCTTCTGGGAATTGGGCGGGCCACGCTCTGGCGAAAACTCAAGAACAGTTCCGGCTGAAACCCTCCCTCTAGCCTCAAGAAGCGGCAGGCTTTTAGGGGTCGTCTCAGAAAACGGAAAATAAAGTACGCTAAGTTGTCGCCACAAATTCAAACCTGCGTTAGTTTTGGAATTAAACGCACATAGATCAGCTCACTGATTAACTCGACAAGTGTTTGTATAACGATGATCGCCGGCAGCACGGGAATTGCTCCAGGCACAGCAAGCGCGAGCGGTAACACCACGAGCGAATTTCGCGTGCCGGCGCTGAATGCAATAGCACGGCCAGCCGGTACGTCGAGGCGGAACAGGCGACCCACTAGCCACCCTAGGAAGGGAGCAAGCGCCGCAAAGGCAATATAGATCGGGATCACCTGCAAGACCACATCGGTCGCAGGCCCGAGCTGCGGTACTACGGCCGCGATGACCACGAATAGGACAAGCGTCGTCGCTGGCACAGGCAGCAATCCTAGCCTGGTAAATACCCACTCTCGCCTTCGGGCCCGAGCTGCCAAAAATTGGACAAGACCGGCAATTAAGAACGGAACCGCAATCAGCCAAATGAACGCGTGAACGAATGGGCCGGGCTGAACAAGGTCGGTTGCATTGTTCCCAAGGAACAGGCCGAGATAGACCGGCAGCAACAGCATTTGCACGATCAAGAGCGCGGGAGTTGCCGCCAGCAGCAGGCGCGCATCGGCGCGGCCAAGGTGCGAAAAGGTCACCACGTAGTCAATGCAAGGTGTGAGCAGGACCAACAGCACACCAAGCAACACCATCGGATCGGGTGGCAGAAACTGCACCAGTGCGGCCACGAGCAAGGGCACTATAACGAAGTTTGCGATGAGCAGTGCTGCGAAGAATCTAGCGCGGGTGAAGGCCCGCCCAAGGTCGGCAAGGGGCACTTGCAGGAAAGTCACAAACAACATCAATGCTAGTGCTGGAGTAACGCCAGCCTCAAGAACAGTTGTTCCAGGCACGAATACAGCAATGACCGCTGCCAGTACTACCGTAGCAAAGTAAATGCTGATTTGCCTATTTTCCAAGAACTCCCTGAGTCTTTGGATACTCTCAATCTCGCTTAAGTGCCAAGTTAGACCATACCTGTATATATATCCATGTATCTATTGGTTGCGGTCACCATTCTCCCTAAAGCCGTTATCCCTTCATTCATTTTTGACCACATCTATTCCCACCATTGAATTCTCGCTTAAGGGCTTTTTCGATCTTTCTTTCGGCTCCCTCTCAACGTGTTTCCAACCATTTCTCTGCCCTTCCCTTTCTTACCATTCGCAGATGAAACGGTAATCGTTTTACCCGTTTCATGAAACAACTTCCGTCTAAATGCCACGGAAGGCGTTTTCAGAATAATGTGGCGTAAATAGTTGAACTCAAAGCCATTTTTAAAATGAGTCCCACTTTATAGCGAATGGGCACAGATAGTGTTTAAAGCGAGGTAGAACTCCAATTATCCTACCGTCGCGAATGCGGAATTCATAGAGGAGGATCACCATGATAATCGAAGTGTTCTATTTTGATGGGTGCCCCTCTTACCCAAAAGCGGTGGAACAAGTGCAAAAGGTTCTTAAGGAAGAACGCCTTGATCTGTCCATTGATTCGGTCCCTGTTGAAACGCATGAAGAGGCACTGGCCCATCGGTTTCTCCGATCGCCCACCATTCGAGTGAATGGGTTGGATATCGAGGTTCAAGCGAGGGCTCGAGAGGATTTTGGGTTGAAATGTCGGCTCTACCAGACTGGGGGAATTTTAGTGGGACTACCGGACGCCAATCTTATCAAAGAAAGCCTCAGGGAATCCTTGAAGGAATAAGGAAAGACACGTCTCATGGTTACCCATTTCACTAATACTCTAGCCACCCCATGAGCGTCAGTCATCTCAAAACATTTCAGATGACAGTCAAGACCAAGCGAGGTCGCCCGTCCGTCATTCTCAGGGGTGATTTAAATGAGAAGGCTGCATGGCAAGTGCTCAAACAGTTGGAGAAATTTCAACCGGCCCTTTACCCGCTCAATCTGGACTTAGACGGCGTGGGAACAATTCATTGGTTCGCCGCTAAGATTCTGAACGCAGGCTTTGAACACCTTCTGACGACCAGAGGGGAAATTTTTCTCATACAAAAACACAAGAAGCCCCAGCCGCTTTCCCACGAAAATTTCTCCGCCATCTTTTCCTCTGCCGATGCGGGCAGGGATGAAGGGAACCCATGAGGACTGTCGGTTGTCAGGGGAACAAGAGGCCTTGGCGAGGAACAACGATGTTGGCCGTGTTGTTTCTCCTCTTTATTTGTTCCGAATTCCTGTCTTCTTGGGCCCTTGGCCAAGAGCCAGATAGGGTGGAGGACGCCACTTCACAGACGGTCCGTCCCAAGATGGGATTACCCGAACTCATCGTGCTCGCCCTCAAACAAAACCCCGGTCTTAGCGCGGTACGAAAAGAAGTGGAGGTGGCAGATCAAGGCATTCTCGCGGCGAAAGGGGAACATTTCGGACGAATTAATGTTGAGGTTTCTGATTTTACGTACGGTCCAGACAATCTTCCCTTGGCCATGAAATCCCTCGTTGTCGAACAGGGACGGATCGAGCGTGACGGAGCGGGTGAACACAATAACAACCTATTCAGCTTTGGAGGAACCATCTCAATTCCTCTGTATACCGGTGGCCGGATTACGAATCAGGCCAAGGTGGAAGAGCTGGGGAAAGAGCTGGCTTCCCACCGCGTGGCGCACACGCGTGATGAACTTATCTTTAACGTCGCCAGCGTGTATTACAGCATTTTGAAAATTCAAGACTTCATTCGTGCCACACAAAAATCCAAAGAACAGTTACGAGAATCAAAGCGGGTGGTGCATCGGCGGTTCTCCGTTGGAAAAGCTGCCAAGGTAGATGTCCTCAAAGTCAACACGCGGCTGGCGGCTGTCGAACAACTCTTGATTCGATTTCTGAATGCCCAGAAGGTCCTCTATGGGGTCCTTGAAGTTCTGCTTGGAGAAAATGTTGGCGTATCTCATTTCGTGGTGTCCGGAGATTTGCGAACGACCCCCAATGTCCTCTCACAGCCATTGACTCTGCAACAGGCCCAACAGCAAGCGCTTCGCCAACGCCCAGAATTGCTCATGGTCAAAAAAGAAGTTGAGATGCAGGAGAAACGAATTAGCATTCGGTTTGCCGAACACCTGCCCAATATCAGTGTCAAAGCGCAAGCCCAAGGGGTGACCGGAGATAACTCCAAATTGTTTGCGCAGCAATTTGCCGGGATCTTTTTGTCAGTCCCTCTCTTTGCCGGTGGGACGATCGATGCCAAAGTCTCACAAGAACGGCTCCAATTCACCAAACTTCGGCATACCTTCACTCAACTCACACTTAGCGTCACCCAAGAGGTACAAGCGGCTCATTTAAATATGCAGGAGGCGCAGCAACGGATTGTGGCGGCCCAGGCTGCAGTGGATGAAGGCAAGGAAGTCCTCCGGATTGAGGCCATGAAAGTTCGCGAAGGAAAAAGCATTATCGAAAATTTGCTTGACGCCCAAACAGCGCAGCTTCAAGCCGAACAGAACTATTCCGCCGCTGTGGCGGATTATCAGATCCAACTCATGGCGTTAAAGAAGGCCATAGGCCAAATTGAGGTGCAAGGATGAATCTGAAAAACCGCTTTCAGAATATACGGGAATCCGTTCAGACGTTGGAGGGAAGCGAATGGTGGGTAAAAATACGAAAAATCGTGGTGACCGGAGTCCTATTGTTCCTGATTTATTATTCCGCAACCTCGGTTGCTGCTTACTTGAGTGCTCCTCGTCTGGACATGACCATGAGTCCACTCGCAGGGGCCGTGGCCGTGGCTATCGTCACGGCTGAAAAACGGGAAATCGTCTCCAGCGTCACGTATACCGGAACAGTGATTCCCAAATCAGTCGTCAAAGTGACTCCTAGAATTGAAGGATGGCTTGAGGAAATTCATGTCGATGTCGGTGACGCGGTGAAGAAAGGACAATTGCTTCTTAAATTAGATACTCAGGAGTTATCGGCACAGCTTGCAGAACAGCAAGCTCACCGGATCTTTACGGAACGAGAGCATCAACGGGACGCTCGGCTTGTGAAGGAAGGAGCGATTTCACAATCAGAAGCCGATCGATCCTGGATGATGTTTGACGGGGCACGAGCGAAGGAACAACGAATTGAAACCTTGCTCTCATACACGGAAGTGACCTCGCCGATCGATGGTCTGGTGACCAACCGCGTGAAACTCATCAATCTTGGAGAATTAGTGACTCCCAATTCACATCTCCTAGATTTAGCCGACACTCGACAGATGCGCGTCCAAGTCAAGGTCGCCGAAAAAGACCTTCCCCACATACAGGTGGGGACCAAAACCACGGTGCGATTTCCCTCGTTACCCGTTCCCGATCATACGATCATTGCCCAGGTGTCGGCCATCTTTCCACAACTCGATCCTCGGACCAGAACCAGCACCGTGGAGATTCTTGTCGAGAATCCCAAAGGCCTCCTTCGCGCGGACATGTATGCCGTCGTGGATTTGGTTCTTGAACACAAATTCGATGCCATTTCGGTTCCCCAGCAAGCGATTCTGCGAATCGAAGGCGAAACCGTGGTGTTTACCACCGATACGGTGGTCGCCATGAAACAACCCGTTCATCTTGGGATGTCCAGTCAGGACATGGTGGAGATTGTGGAAGGGATTAACGAAGGAGACATGGTCATTACCAAAGGGGCACGAGGTCTCACGGATTTCCAAGAAGTGGCGGTAGTGTCCGGATTTTAAATCTGGCTGAGATTGAAATCTATGGAACGACAATTTCTCTCAGAAGATGGCAAGCCGGTGACGTATCGAGGCATGGCATGGCTTCGAAAGCTCCCGATTCTGGCCATTGAAAAACCCATGCTGATGATCCCGGTGATTCTCCTCATGGTCATCGGCGGCATCATGACCTACGGCCAGACAGCCAGGGAACTCCAGCCGTATCTGGAAAATCCCACCGTGGGCATCATCATCACCTACCCAGGTGTGGCCGCGGAAGATATGGAAGCCTACTTTGCTCGCCCCATCGAGCAAAAAATGACGGTCCTGGATGAAATGACCTTTATCCGGTCGAACTCTCAGGAAGGCCGGACGGAGGTTATTGTCGGGTTTGACTATTACTCGGACATGAACAAACACAAGGTGGAGGTGCAAACGCTGCTCTCCAATATGCTGAATGAACTGCCTTTCGATAAAGACAACACCAGCAACCCGTGGGTGGTGCAGGTCGCCAATGACAACGTCCCGATTTTAGATCTCAACATTAAGCGAAAAGGCTATGATGAGGTTCGATTACGCGAATTTGTCGAAAATACGTTGCGGGATCGCCTGGAAGCGGTTTCCGGGGTTCAGTCCGCCATTCCCTTTGGGGGGAAGCGCCGACTCATTTTGGTCGAAGTGGATCGGGACAAGCTCGCGGCCTATTCGCTGGGATTGATGGATCTCAAAAAAGCTTTAGAAGAACAGCACATCAGTCGTGCCGCGGGGAAGCTCCGAACGCCGGAGCGCGACATCCTCGTACGCGCCGATGAACGCTTTCGGGATCCTACCAAGCTCAATGCCATTCCCATTGCCACCGTTAACCATCAGGTGGTGTATCTGCGGGACGTGGCGGCCGTCAAAGACACATTCTCCGAAGTGACGAGCGCCTATCACTTTAATGGAAGCCCAGGCCAACTGATCCAAATCGTTAAACAACCCGAAGCCAGCGATTACGATGTGATCGATGACATTATCGGGTCCCAAGATACCGGGATTCTGAAATCGGTCAAAGCGTTCATGGGGTTGCCGACGGATCCCAGGCCCGGGTTGATGGATGAGTTTGTGAAAGAATTTCCGGGGCTCACGTTTGAAGTAGCCTACAACCGCAAAGCGTTCCTGGAAACCATCATTGCCAACGCCTGGCATGAAATGATGCTCGCCTTCATCATGACAGGCATCGTGGTGCTGATTTTTATTCAGACCATCACGCCCACGTTCATCGTCCTAGTCACCCTTCCTGCAGCCGTCGCGGCCAGCTTCGTGTTTTTTCCTCTGGCTGGCCAAACCATTAACACGCCGACCTTGATGGGCATTACCTTCGTCATCGGGCGATTAGTGGATGACTCCGTGGTGCTCATCGAGGTGATCAATCGGCATTTGAAGTCCGGGAAAACGCCGAAGGATGCAGCGCTGGATGGTTCACAAGAAATCCTCCTTCCGAATATTCTCTCGGCTCTCACCTTTATGATTGCCTTGACTCCCAACCTCGTGCTCCAGGGCACCATGGGAGCCGGCTTTCGCGGCATGACCTGGCCCATGATCTTCGCCATGGTGTTTTCGGCCTTTCTGTCACTGACGCTCAATCCGATGATGGCGGCCTATCTCTACAAATCCCAGCAGGATCGAAAGGCCAGTATTGTTGACCGGATTTTGAAAATCTTGCTCTTGCCATTCGCCAAACTCATTGAGGGTACGGTGTGGTTGTACCGGCATGTGTTGGCCTTGGCCCTCGATCACCGATTGATCGTCATCGCCCTGGCCATGAGTTCGATGTTTATCGCCTACAAGATTTGGCCCACCTTAGGATGGGAAGGGATGCCTCTTCAAGATACCGCTCAAGCGGTTGGAGAAATTGAAGCGTGGCCGGGCACCTCTTTCCAGGAAACGGAAGCCCTAGTCTCCCGCGTGGAGAAGATTCTCCTGCAACAACCGGAAATCCAATTGGTCTCCACCCAAATTGGCACAGAGCCAGCCTTTGGAACCTATTTTTCTGGCTTCGGAGTCCGGACCGTCAACAAAGCCTTTTTTAAAATCACCATGAGCAATGTCGAAGAGCGCGTCTGTCAATTCTATAACCGATGGGCGGATGACTTTTCTCTCTTGTCCTACCTGTTCAAACCCTGTGCCGATCTGAGCGGACGAGACATTTGGCAAATTATGGATGGTGTTCAGGCTGAAGCGCTCTCCACCGTGCCGGGGATTCGGTCTTTTTGGCTGATGGAAATGGGCGCGACCCCCGTCAACACGGCTCGCGCTCCCGTGGAAGCCGTGATTAAAGGACCCGACCTGGAGGAACTCGCCAAGATTGGCAAAGAGGGGTTGGCGGTGGCTCAACGCACCCCGGGGATCGTTCAACCCTTTACCAGTTGGTCAATGACCATGCCGCAATATCATCTCAACATCGATCGGGTCCGCGCCAAGGAATTGGGGTTGGCCGTTCCACAAATTGCCATACAGGCATATTACGCGCTGAACGGCGGTATGACCTCGGAATTCTTTAAACCCGAAGAGGGATATCGCCATCGGCGGCTGCTCATTCGTTACCAACCTGATCAACGACTGACTATGGATGATCTCGAACAGGTCATGTTGAAGCTTCCCGATGGTGGGCAGATTCCCCTAAAGGAGGTGGCCACGATTGAACGTAAAGACGGGACGGATTTGGTCTATAAGGAGGACCTCCAATATGCCATGAGTGTGTTGGCTCAATATCGTGGAGTCGGCCTCAGAATGGCCACCGCAGGGGTCATCATGGGCATCAAGACATCAGTTACGCTTCCTAAAGGCTATACCGTTCAACCCAAAGGTTTAATGCTCGACATGATGGACAACCTCTATCGCCTGTACTCGGCCTTGGCGTTCGCTATTTTTCTCTTGCTGTTCATGCTGCTCCTTCAAACGCAATCCTGGGTGGCCACGATGGCCATCATGGTCGATGCACCCTTGCAGGTCTTTGGGGCAATTTTCTTTCTGTATTGGCGCGGCATGTATTGGTCCCCGCCGGTCGTGTGGGGATTAACGATTGCCACCGCCGCGGTCATGGCCACCGGTATCTATTTACTCGATAAAGTCGAACAAGAACGGGCTGAAGGAAAATCCATACGGGACGCGATCATCAGCGGCGGCACCATTCGGCTCATCCCCGTTTTAATGACGGCGATCACCTTTGTGGCCGCGTTTATACCACCCATGTTTGCGCCACCAACGGGCATGGATCGGTTTCGACCCATTGCCACCGCGTTAATTGGAGCCATCATCAGTTCGACGGCCCTCAGCCTCATCATGGTCCCTGTCACGTATTCATTGCTGGATGACGCCAAGGAATATCTCAGAAAAGTATTCGGGTCTCGCCCCGGCCCCGCCAAGGGTGTAGCGATGGCTCAAATGGAAGGTGACGGGGATGGAATCCCTTCACACTATCTCGCAGAGGCTGCCTTACTCGGGGAAACCGCGGCAAACGGTGGTTCTGAAACTCAGGGAGGATCTGTCGGAGAACCCACGGGAAAAGAATATCCACCCTAAGGAATGTCCACATGATGCAGAGACGTTTCCCTATTCAACAAAACCAAAATTCGGAAAGTGCCCGTTTATTCATGTGCGCTAAGTTGCGAAGGACGCAACTCTTTCACCCCATACATTAAGGAGGTTTCTGATGACCAAAAGTAACAGACAAAAAGTCCTGTCATGTCTCCAAATGACGTGGCTGCATTCCGTGCTCGGGATGGCACTCTTCGTCGGGCTGTTTCATGGAACGAACACCACGGCCTTGGCGAAGGACTACCAGTACGGCGGGGGCGTTATTATTGAAAAACAATCAACTCTGCCTTTTCGAGCAGCAATCGCCAAGGTTCAACGTGCGATTAAAGGCGCACGGTTTATTATCGTGGGAGAACCCAATTATCAACTGATGCAGCGCATGGTAGGCCGGGAGCGGGCAGGGGCGAAAGGGTTCTTCTTATATCGTCCGGACCTCGGTATTCCGGTGTTCGACAATGATCCCAAGGCAGCCATGGAAATCCCTTTGAAGATCGTGATTTGGGAGGGGGCGGATGGAAAAGGGATCATCCGATACAAACAACCCTCTTCGTTGTTAGCTGATTATAAGGCACTGGGTGATCTGGGGAGCGAGCTGGACCAGTTAATGGTGAAAATCTCCGATGCTGGAGTGAAGTAAAACGATTTGAATTCGCAGCATGGTTGGAATGCAATTAAACACGAGGAGAAAGTTAATGGAAAATTTACTACACACTCGCAAGATGTCATGTTTGGGGTTCATGTGTTTCATGATACTTAATTTGGGCATAGCCATTCCCCAAGAGGCAAAAGCTAAGGAATCGGCCATGACAATGGTGTTTGGAGACCGATCAATCGCCATGCCCTTGCCCAAGGATCGACTTGTGGTCCGTTCGAACTATCCATTCATGGATACCGTCATCCGCATTAAAGACACGATTGAATCCAAAGACATTCTGATCGTTGGGAACACAGATCATCAGGAATTGCTGACTCTGGTTGGGCTGAAAACCGGCGGGATGCTCGGCATTGAATTTTTTCACCCGCGCTACGGAAAGGTCATCGCAAAGAATGATGGAGCGGCTGCGCTTGAAATGCCGTTTCGTATCGTCGTGATGGAGGCCAATGATGGGAGTGTCTTGGTGACCTACTATCGGCCTTCTTCTGTTCTCGCTCCCTATAAGGGGTGTGAAGGGTTGGGACGGGAGATCGATGGGGTCTTAGATGAGGTCGTGGCCTCGTTCACCCAATAATACATGAGGGCCAGTGATGAGCCAATTTCGGGAACGAGGTCTTGAACATATATGCCGAACGAGGGAGGACGTGTCATGAAAACCCGCATAAGGATAGTGATCATTAGTATTTGTGCCATATTGGGGTACCCAGCGTTCCTGCTGGCAGAATCACAACCAGCTTCAGGAGCCCAACCGGTTGTACAAAATTTTGACTGGCTTCCTGGTGGAGAAGCGGAATTGTCTCGCGTTAAACCTGGCCAAGAACCTCCAGGGCAAGAACCGTATTATGTCACCATGCAGGTCAAGTTTGAATGTCTGTTGTTTGACGGAGACTGCAGCCAATTTCAGATCCTCAAGCCTCCGGTAGCTCAAGCCGTCGCATGGCACACCGTTGGTGGATGCACGGTTGAGGATGCGTTTGCCGGAGAACCGATTAAAGATGGGGTGTTTACTCTGCGACCAGGGGAACTCACGATGGTAAAAGTGGCCTATTTTAATGATACCGACAAGCCCGTCAGATTCCGTGGCATTCCGCATTATATCGAGCCTCAAAATTTACAGCCGGTGACGGTCATGAACTGCATGTGTTTGGGAGAAACTTATACGGTTCCACCGCATACCGGATGGTTTCGTATCATCCGCTTGGGTCCGGCGTTTGATACGCCAAACGGGTCACGGGTGGTAGCCACACATGTGTTAACTAGTGATTCCTTAGTAGACTAATGCGTTTCATTTCCTAAAGGAGAACACAATGAAAACCTCGATTGTAACTATCTATATCGTGCTGATGGGTCTTGTGATTGGTTCGGGGCCCTCTGCGTTTTCTGAGGATCTCGTTGTACGGCCGCATATTCCCATGGGCCACAAACTTCCTATTATTCTTCCCCCCAAGGGGGAGGCTCCAGATCCGAATGAATTTCCTCGTGAAGAGGGGAAAGTCAGTCTTCAGATCGTGTTCGAAACAGAAAAAGGGCTCAACCTGCCCATTCAGCAATTCTTGACCAGCCCACAGGATCCCAAGATGCTATGGCAAGACCGCTCCCTTTCACCTGCAGAAGTCGAGACAGTCAAAGTCCCGATCATGGGTGACCTTGATTCGGGGGAAGGGGCGATCGCCGGCCCGGTATCTCTTCCGCCGGGCTATTACTTTATTACCTTGGTCGTCGATAACCGGAAAGGGAAAGAAGACATTCAATTTTATGTCCCCGCGCCCAATCCCAAAGACCACATCCTGCTGTCTTGGGATACGAGCTCCATTGCCATGTTGAACGTGGTCGCCAAATGTCTTTGTGCGAGCATCGTCTACACCGCTCCCAAAGGAGGAATTTGGTATCGAGTCATTGGGATTAACATTAATAAAGACATTCCGGTTCCCTCTCGAATGACCTTTGTGATGACGGCGATGAAAGGTCCTCGGGCATTACAACATGACCCGAAAAAAGATGAACCCCTTTTGATCAAAATGGAATAAGCACGAAGGGTTAATCACGTGCATTATCGGATAGGGTTGATTGGTTTGGGAACAGGACGACTTGTGCGGCCCCCCTTCATGTCACTGGCCATCATTGGTCTGACTTTGGTGGTGTTCTTTTTCTCTGCACTTGGTGGGGAAGAGGCAGCAGGGGGGGCGGAGCCGAATCGGGCTCCAACCTTCACGCTTCCCAATCTCCAAGGTCAGCCTGTCAGCCTGGGCGAACAGAAAGGAAAGGTGGTTCTTCTCAATTTCTGGGCAACATGGTGTAAGGATTGTGTGAGTGAAATGCCGGAGCTTGAAAAATTATATCAGAGATTTCGGAGCCAAGGCCTTTCTCTCCTTGCGATTGCTCTGGATAAAGAAGGCCAACCTGCCGTGGAAGCGTTTTTGAAGAATGAACACCTTAGCCTCAGCTATCCCATTCTCCTTGATCCCGCAGGACTGGTTCCCAGGAGCTATCGGCTTTCATGGGTCCCGGTCACCATTGTGATTGGACGTGACGGAACGATTATTGAAACAGTTCTCGGAGCGAGACCGTGGGGCAGCGAGGAGGTGATGAATTCATTTGAACAGGTATTAAACACTCGCGGAAATGATTGACCAACTCCTGGCGAGATGTAATCAATTTTGTCACGAAGGAGTGTAGATGATGCAGGAAGGTAAACCGACAACTCAGGCGCCGACACTTGACGGCAAGCGTTCACGCGGATGGGTCATTACAGGATTGATTGGAGCCGGGGTCGTAGCATTATGTTGTTTCACTCCGGTTCTCGTTGGACTGTTGGCTGTCTCAGGGTTAGGGGCTCTCACGGGTTATTTAGATTTCGTTCTTCTGCCGGCCCTGGGTTTTTTTCTTTGTCTTCTTGCCTATGGGCTTCAAAAACCACCATCAGGTGAAGGATCCTGTTGCTCTGAACCCTCCTGGATGAAAGAGGAAAAAGATTGCCAGAAAGGCCCTTTCTAAACCATACGCAAGCGATGTAATAGGCTGACACCAAATTTAAATTGCCGCGTCATGGGAGAAACCTATGTCACAATGTTGTGTCACATCATCAACGGGAGCTGCACCAAGCTGCCCGATGAACGGAAAACCGACCAAACCCGTTGCGAGAACGACGGTGGAGGGGCTTCTCAAGCCAGAATTCAAACCAAATTTATTGCCTCAATCCTATTATTTTTGTAATGCTCCAGACTGCGATATTGTATATGTCTCAGAAGGAGAAGATCATCTCGTCACCAAAGATATGCTCATCGTACGCGTCGGGATCAAGGAAACTGAAGATCCGATCCCACTTTGCTATTGTTTTGGTTTTGAGCGCGCAGATGTCCAAGAAGATATCCGCAGGAAAAACAGAACTGATATCGAAATAATCATAAGACAACGTGTGAAGGCCAAAGAATGTTGGTGTGAGAAAGCGAATCCAAGCGGGGGCTGCTGTCTAGGAGAAGTCACGAAGGCCATTAAGGAAGCCAAAGTGTTAAGAGGTCAGGGTTCTCTTTAAATGATAGTGTTTTCTGTTTGGGAATCAGGCCATGAAAATGGGCAAACCTAAGAAGGCACTAATAGGTTCTGAAGTACATCCTGACCTGTTTACTGACCGACATTCTGCAAAATAAATTTTCCATCTTCCAATCTTGCCGGAGATTATCTCATGAAGACTATATTTTTTGACCTCGTAGTCATCGGAACGGGATCGGCAGCCTCAACGGTCGCCTCACAATGCCGGTCAGCCGGGTGGAAAGTTGCAATTATTGATTCTCGCCCTTTCGGAGGGACGTGCGCCTTACGCGGATGTGATCCCAAAAAGGTGTTGGTGGGTGCCGCGGAGGTGCTTGATTGGAGTGCCCGGATGCGTGGCAACGGTTTCCTGGTAGAAAATGCCCGGATTCAATGGTCGGAACTCATGCGGTTCACGCGGTCTTTCACGGAGCCTGTTCCTTCCAATCGGGAGGAACGCTTTTCAAAAGCGGGCATTGACACATTTCATGGCCGTGCCCGGTTTACAGGACCTAACACGGTGGAAATCGGTTCTGATGTGCTGCAGGGCCATAAGATAGTTATTGCAACAGGGGCAATGCCGGTGGAGCTGTCGATTCCAGGAGCCGAAGCCATCACAACAAGCGAGCAATTTCTGGAACTGACCGATTTGCCGCCCAACATCATTTTCATTGGTGGTGGCTATATCTCCTTTGAATTCGCACATGTTGCCGTACGAGCTGGGGCGCAGGTAAGCATTCTGCATCGGGGTCAGCGTCCGCTTTCAGGATTTGATCAAGATCTGGTGGCTCTACTAATGGAATTCACGCGAGAATTGGGCATTGATGTCCACCTTGCCACAGAAGTTCAAGAAATTCAGGACAATGGTGAAGGCATCACGGTAATGGCTTCACCAAAACAAGGGAAAAATATTAAAATAAGGACGAAGATAGTCGTACATGGGGCCGGCCGTGTACCGGAAATTGGCGATTTAGCATTGGAAGCAGCAAACATTCACTATGATAAGAAACAAGGCGTGCTGGTGAATGACTATTTTCAGAGTATATCCAACCCCAATATCTACGCGGCGGGCGATGCAACATTGAATGCCGGTGGTCTCCCTCTGACCCCGGTCGCCAGTTATGAAGGAGAAATTGTGGCGTCTAATTTACTGAACGGGAATAACCGACAGCCCGATTATCTCGGCGTGCCTTCGGTGGTATTTACCATTCCACCCTTAGCCTCCGTCGGCTTAAGCGAGCAGAGGGCAAGAGAGGAGGGATTGAAGTTTCGGACGAATTTTGAGCGGACGTCCTCTTGGTATTCGTCGCGTCGAGTTGGTGAAACCTGCTCGGGCTTTAAAGTCTTATTGGAAGAAGGGACTGATCGAGTGTTGGGTGCGCATTTGATCGGTCATCACTCTGAAGAACTTATCAATCTTTTTGCGTTAGCCATTCGCTCTCAGTTACCTGCTGGCCATCTTAGGGAGTTGTTATATGCCTATCCGAGTCGCGCGTCAGATATCTGGTATATGGTTTAACAGAAACTTAATTGTGAGGTTGATGATGAAGACCACAAAAATCCATTTTGAAGTTGGTGAAGGAGTTCCAGACCATTAGCACATCGCATCGCGGCACAAAATCTCTTGCAGACCGTCGAGGGTGCGACTGTCGATATCGGTAGTCGCTCAGAATTTTTTAAAAACACTCAAAAACCGTATGGAAAACAGGGGAAAGATTATAAACGTTGGGCCTTAACCCGAGAGCAAGCCTGGCAATTCATGAAAACTGGGAATTTTCCTCAGGCGGAAACCACCTGGCGAAACGTGCTCGCCCTAGATCCCGAAGATGATCTGGCTCACTATAACCTCGGGCTGACGCTGGTGGAACTCAAAAGGTTTGAAGAGGCGATCGCCTCCTTTCAAGCCAGTTTTCAACAGTCCAAGCAGCTAACTTTTTACCCTGACGCCCTCTTTCAAATTGGGCAAGCCTTTGCGAAATTGCAACAATGGCAGCAGGCCATTGTCTATTATCAGCAAGTATTAGACATTCAGCATTTAAAAGAAGAGGATTTCTATGCCTTGAATTAGCCAGATCTCCCCAGCGTTGAAGCGGCACTCAATGAAGCCCAAACCCATGTGACGAATATTTCCCAATCCCATTTAACAGGGGAGATCACACCATTTCCCCATCAGCAAGTGCCATCAAGAATAATTGAGGAGGAGCCTCTTTCAACCTCGTTTCTTGATTTAGGCCAGACTCTTTCAGAAAACAGTCAGACGCCTCTTCGGGTCAGGCCCCTTAGCGTGGATGTGATCAGAGGATGGTTCCGGCAGCTCATTACAGCCAAGGCTATTGGCCAAGATGATTCAAAGGGTGGTTTCCTTGAAAATATTCCTCTTAATCCTGGGGATACATTTCCCGCAAGCCAACAGAGTATCTATCTCGTCTTTACCTTAACCACGCCCCCCGCTGACGCCAAGCAGATCACAACGCAATGGGTTGCTGAACAGGTAGAGCGCCATCCTCCCAACACAGTGATGGGAACCGATACGGTTTTGGTGGGGTTGAATGATAGTACCGGCTATTTCTTTTTAGACCAGCCCGAAGGGGGCTGGGCCGTTGGAACCTATCGCATTGATTTGTTTGTGGGAGAAGAAGTCTCACCCTATACATACGTTGCGGATGTCCGGTTTCGGATTCAGTCCG
>DOFS01000517.1:0-2425 GCA_003523945.1 Nitrospiraceae bacterium
AAGCCCTTTAGACAGTGCTGTCCAATTAAGTATGCAGATTTCATCTTCAGCAAATGACGCCTTTTGAGCAAACGGGGATAATGCAAGTCGGCCAGAGCTTAACAATTTTGGGGCTTTTTGAGGTATTTGGACTATAATGTTCAACTCAAGATCAATAAACATACAGCTATGATCGAGGTAAAGCCTCATCCACAAACCTTGCGAGAGGCTGGACGATAAATGATCACCATGAAAAAATGAAAGAGGTGAAATGACCTATGCGAGTACTCCTAGCCATTGATGGATCTGAACAAGCCACTCACGCCACAAAGGCCGTGCTGAGTTTGTCCTCAATCAGCAGGTTGACCATCCTGCACGTCATCGATCTCCCTCGATTAACCTTTTCTATGCTGGAGCCTGAAATTGCCTATGACCTGTCAAAGGTCGCAGAGGAGGCCATCCGGAAAGACGGGCAGCAGGCATTAACACGGACCAAGTCACTCATTTCAGACAAGATTGAACCTCTGGAAACCCGATTGGAGGAAGGCTCGCCGGCCGAACTTATTTTGTCGGTAGCCCAAGAAGTACATCCTGATCTCATTCTCATGGGGGCTCGGGGAAGAGGACAGGTCGAAGAGCTTTTTCTGGGGAGTGTCTCGCAGCGAGTTCTTACCCACGCAGCATGTCCGGTCCTGATCATCAACGGGCCATTAACGGAAATCCGGAAGATTCTGCTTGCAATTCAAAGCCCGGATGATGTTCAAAAGGCAAGGAAGTTTTTAGAGAAGCACCCCTTTCCTCCAGAGACGGAGATAACTCTCTTGTCGGTAGTACCGATCCCTCGCTCCCTTTTTCGAGGTGGTGTCTCGGCACCGGAGGAGAAAATCGAGCAGGCCCTACAAAGCACAGAAACCTTTCTCGACCAAGCCGTCAGTCAACTCAAAGGCAGTTACAATTCAGTAAAAGGATATGTAGGGTTAGGAGCCCCGGCGAATACGATATTGGAACAGGCCTCCCTTACCGAACCAGATCTCCTGGTGATGGGAATGCACCATCCTTCGACGATCACACGGTTTGTTTTTGGCACCGTATCCCATACCGTGCTCCACCAGGCAACACGATCCATTCTCGTGATTCGATAAACAGGACGGGCTGCGATCGGCGTTAAAGTTCTTTGGCTTTTACTCCTGGATGATAGGTGGAATAGACGTATACGGGAATCGGTAAATCTCCCAGATGCTTTTCAATTAACGGTTTCACATCCTTCCAATCCAATCCCCCCACTCCGGTCGCAAGTCGTGGTAACGCCACACTGCTGACCATCTCGGATTCAATCGTTTTCCGAAGCGCTTTCAAACAATGATTGACATTTTCAACCGATGCTTTTCCCGGTTTGGCCCCATGACTCGGCGGAGCCTCCTGAGTTAAAAGGTTGATAATCCGCACATTCCCGGCCCCGGCCCAACTCCATAACTCACCGGACTTCGGTGTGGAAATCTGGCAATAATGACGAAAGTCCTTGTACATCGAGGGCCACCGCTCACGTAACGCGAGCGCCAAGCCATTCGCGAAATTGTCATTGGGGGCTACGCCATGTGCGACAGCCACGGCCTCACTTAATAAAATGTCCCCTGCCACTTCATAAATCATGTGCGTCCCTCCCTGTCAGATGGCATCATCCCTTTCTCTGATAAAAAAGTATTATAGCTCAAAGGCCCAGACGATTCATGCTGATTCTCCTTATGTGACCATTTAAGAGCACTCTCCCCTCTTCCGAATACGTTAGGAAAGAGCAATCAGAATATCGGGTCATCTCCAATAGGCCACCCCGGAAGTGAGAAATAAAGAACAAGCCACCAGCCGGCTCCCTGAACACCCCCCACATGGGATATCCCTAACCGACCGGCTCCGATCAGGCTATCACCGTTTCTGCTATGAAGCCTCCCAAGCCTGGCGATGGTCATGGGGCCCATTCCGCGAAAGCTCGAAGGGGCCACTGACCAATCTTACACCGTCGCAACAACAAAGAACTAAAGAGCTGGCGAGATTCTATCGTATGCGCTTTGAGGAATCCCTTCCTCCCGAAACCGCTCTTCTGAATTATACATATCTGGACGTATTGGATCGCGCTAGGCATGCTCTTCATTGGCCCCTGCCCTTCAATCAACACATTTGTGATCTCGGGAGTGCCAATTTTGCTTATGCTGCGGCCTTACACACCTTTTTCCACCCAAACAGCCTGGTAGGCGTCGAGGTCAATGGCCATCGTCCGTATGGTAACGGACGAAGGCACATCGATTACGCGCGCGCGTATATTCAAGATCTGCCACAGACCGAGTATGTGGTCGCGGACTACCGACGGTACATCAAGCAGACCGACATCATTACAGCCTGGTATCCATTCGTCACTCCCAAGCCCTTATTGGCCTGGCGATTACCACTCAGC